>NZ_JBSVXS010000144.1:0-11574 GCF_054070155.1 Pseudomonas sp. SDT291_1_S447 | reverse complement strand
CCGAATCTGGATTCGACTCGGTATCTCAGGTCGATGTACTTCGAATAAACCACTCGGTCAGTCCCCTCTCCCTCGGGGAGAGGGTTAGGGTGAGGGCGGCTGCTCACCCAACGGCACAACCGCCATGGTCAGCCGCGATACACAACTGGCCTTGCCTTCATCACTGGTCAAACGGATATCCCACACATGAGTGGTGCGACCAATATGAATCGGCTTGGCCACCGCCGTCACCCGGCCACTGCGCAAGCCGCGCAGATGGTTGGCGTTGATCTCAAGCCCTACGCAATAAAACTTGCTGGCATCGATGCACAGGTAACTGGCCATCGAGCCGACGGTTTCCGCCAGCACCACCGACGCGCCGCCGTGCAGCAAACCGTACGGCTGATGGGTGCGATGATCGATGACCATGCTCGCGGTCAGCGATTCTTCGTCGAACGCTTCGAAGCGGATGTCCAACACTTCGCCGATGGTGTTCTTCTGGATTGCGTTCAACTGCTCGATGTTCGGAGTGGTACGCCACAAGCTCATCGCAGACTTCCTTTGTTGTTTTAGTCGTCGCTCAATCCTGCCACAGCACCGCCTCGCTGCGCTCGCTCCATTCTTCGAAACGCGCGCCGTAGGTGTCTTCGATGACGTTGCGCTTGATCTTCAGGGTCGGCGTAAGGAAGCCGTTTTCCACCGCCCAACTGTCCTTGACCACCACCAATCGGCGCAGGCGCTCATGCTTGTCGAGCGCGGCGTTGACCTCCTCCAGGAGTTTTTCCAGACTCGAATGCAGACTCGCCCGGCCCTCCTCCTGATTGACCGTCGACAGCACACACAACCCCAGCGGTGCACTCAAACCGTCACCGACCACGCAGACCTGTTCGATGCGTGAATGCACGGCCAGACGATTTTCGATCGGCGCCGGGGCGACGTATTTGCCCTTACTGGTCTTGAAGATTTCCTTGAGTCGGCCGGTCAGGCGCAGGCGCCCTTCAGCATCCTGCTCGCCCTTGTCGCCGGTGCGCAGAAAACCGTCCTCGGTCAGGGTATCGGCGGTTTTCTGCGGCTCCTTGAAGTAACCGAGCATGTTCGCCTGACTGCGTACCTGCACCTCGCCCGACTCGTCGATACGCACTTCGACATCGGGGCACGGCTTGCCGATCCAGCCCTGCTTGTATTGCCCCGGCAGGCAGATATGCGAGTAGCCGCAGCTCTCGGTCATGCCGTAGACCTCCAATACATCGAGGCCGAGTTTCTGATACCAGGCGAGCAAGGTCTGCGGCACCGGCGCTGCACCGGACAGCGCCACGCGCAAAGCATCCAGCCCCAAGCCTGCCAATACTTTGTGCCCGACCCGCTTGCCAATGAACGGCAGGCCGAGGAGAAACTCCAGCCGCTGCGCCGGGATCTTGCTGTACACGCCCATCTGGAATTTGGTCCAGATGCGCGGCACGCCGAACATTGCGGTCGGCCGCGCTCGTTGCAAGTCAGTGATAAAGGTTTCCAGGCTCTCGGCGAAGAATACGGTCTGCCCGGTGTAGATCGACGCCAGTTCAACGAACATACGCTCGGCGACATGGCACAGCGGCAGGTACGACAGCAGCCGATCGTTCTCGTTAAGCCCGAACAGTTGGGTGCCGCGCGTGGTAGCGAAACCGAGATTGGCAAAACTGTGCATCACGCCTTTGGGCAGGCCGGTGGTGCCGGAGGTGTAGATGATCGTTGCCAGTTGTTCGGCGGCTGGACGCGGATCGCCCTGAATCGGTGAGCTGCGCTGCAGGTCGGCCCAGGTGAAATCAAAATCCCCGGGCGGGTGCAGTGGCAGGCTGATGGTCGGCAGATCCGCCGGCACGCCTTTGGACATGTTCGGCCAGTCGTCGAGTTTGCCAATGAAAGCCAGAACGCTTTCCGAGTGATTGAGCACTTGGGCGACGGAGTCGGCGGTCAGGTTGGGATACAGCGGGACAGAGACGTGCCCGGCCATCCAGATCGCCAGGTCGGCGATGATCCAGTGCGCGCAGTTTTTCGAGATCAGGGCGATGTGACTGCCTTGTGGCAACTCGCGGGCGCGCAACCAATGTGCGGCGCATCGAGCCTGATGACCTACATCAGCCCAAGTCAGGGTCTCGACTTGTCCGCCACCGATGGGCTGCACGAGAAAGCGCTGGCGCGGGTGCCGGGCTTCACGTTCGTAAAACACGTCCAGCGGCAAACGGAATGCGGCAGACATGCGACTCGCTCCTGTTTTTCGGGTCTGGAGCAAGCGTAGTCAACCAAGCAAGTGCTTGGTTGGAAAATTCACACAAATAATTTCATGGTGTACGCGGTACCTGTAGGCCTTCGCCTGCTCGCGATAGCGGTGTATCAGTCAGCATTGATGTCGACTGAAATGGCCTCATCGCGAGCAGGCTCACTCCTACAGGGGTCGGTGTTTACAACTTCAGGGGTGTTTGAGGCTATTGAGGGTCATCGAACCTATCAGCAACTCAGGGCTTTCCAGCTCAGCCAACCCGGCCGTGCTGACCTTCTCCGGCGGATACCCGGCACCATGCTGCAAATAACTCAGCAGATTGCCCACCAACGGGTTGTGGCTGACCAGCAGCACATTGCTCACCGACACCAACTGGTCGGTGACCTTGTCCGGATCAACCTCCGGCGTCAGCCACTCGACCGTGCGAATCTCCGGCTCGAAACCCAGCGCTTCGCGAACAATCTGCGCGGTTTGCTGCGCACGCAGATAAGGACTGGCGTAAATCGCCGTCAGCGGCTGGCCGATCAAGCGGGCGGCGCTGCTCAAGGCTTCTTTGCGACCGTGCTCGGTCAGTTCCCGTTCGGAATCGGGGCACGAGCCGTAAGGCACGGCCTCACCGTGACGCAATACCCAGAGTTTCATAGCTTGGGTTCCTCATCTCGAACCGGATGCGGCGCCGGCGCGACGGCGTGTGGCGCCTCACCTTCCGGAGTACGCGGCGTTGGCCAGTCGGCGAACGGCCACGGTTTCTGGTCGCTGTGGAAGCTGCCGAAGCGGCCGATCTGCGCCAGAAACTGGCTCAGGCTGTCGCCAAAATTCATCAGGCTGGCGCTCGGGGCGCCATAGATCAAACGATAGATCAATTGCACCAGCACCACCGCGCCGAGGATGAACTGCGCCACTTGCCAGACCAGCACATAGACGATCATCCACAACACGCGCAGGAGGATGGATTCGTACTTGGCTTCGGTTTTCGGATCGTTCATGGCTTGCTACTCCCGGCTCACTCAGTTGAAACCACTGGTGGAAATAAAATCGACGTCGGTTTTCGGCTCGGCTCGCATCAGTAGACCGATCACCTGCTCCAGCGTGCGTCCTTCGAACAGGATTGCGTGCAGCCCGGCGACCAGCGGCATGTACACGCCGACTTCCTGGGACTTTGCCTTGAGCACTTTGAGCGTGTTGACGCCTTCGGCAACTTCGCCAAGACGCGACACCGCTTCGTCGAGGCTCAAGCCCTGACCCAGCGCGAAACCGACTTGATAGTTGCGGCTCTTCGGCGACGAGCAGGTCACGATCAGATCGCCGACACCGGCCAGACCGAGGAACGTCATGGGATTAGCGCCCTGATTCACCGCAAACCGCGTCATCTCGGCGAGGGCGCGAGTGATCAACATGCTCTTGGTGTTCTCGCCCATTTCCAGCGCCACCGCCATGCCGGCGATGATTGCGTAAACGTTCTTCAACGCCCCGCCCAACTCGACGCCGAAACGGTCGGCGCTGGCATACACGCGGAAGGTGCGGCCATGCAGCGCGGCTTGCACGGCTTTACAGAGTTCTTCGTCTTCGCTGGCGACCACGGTGGCGGTCAGCGCGTGCTCGGCGATCTCGCGCGCCAGGTTTGGCCCGGACAACACGCCGATGCGCGCATTCGGGGCGATCTCTTCGAGAATCTGGCTCATCAGCTTGAAAGTCTGTGCTTCGATGCCTTTGGTCAGGCTGACCAGCATCTTGCCGCTCAGGCGCTCGGCGTGGGCGGCGAGCACCGTGCGCAATGCGCTGGACGGCAGTGCGACGAAGCACAAATCACAGGCATCGAGGGTTTCCTGCAGGTCGGTGACGGCGGTCACCCCCGGCAGAATCTTGATGCCTTTGAGGTAACGCGGGTTTTCGCGATTGACCCGGATGGCCTCGGCCTGCTCGGGGTCACGCATCCACTGCCGGACTTGATGGCCATTCTCGGCCAGTAGATTGGCCACGGCGGTACCAAAACTTCCGCCTCCCAGGACCGCAATCGGGCGCTGTTCAGTCATATGCAATCCGTTAATCCATACCAGTGGCGATGGCGGCATTATACGGGGCGGCCAACGCGCGGCCAGCCCCAGCAACAATTACCGACACTTGTAGGAAGAAGACCAATAAAACCTAGGAAAATGCCTGCAACGTGACTGGAAAAGTCGCTGCCCTCGGTTAACATGCGCGCCAATTCTTCGCTATCAAGGTTGTGTCGTGTCTTTTGGCTCTGCGTCCCCGCGTTCGTCCATCTTACTGGCGCTGCTGTTCAGCCCGGTATTAATGGCGGACGACCTGTTCATGGACAACGAAGCACTGCCGCAGGTGCTGACCGCCACGCGCCTGAAACAGACGCCAGCGGAAGTGCCGGGGAGCATGACCGTACTCGACAGCGAACTGATCAACGCCAGCGGTGCCCGCGACATCAGCGAACTGCTGCGCCTGGTGCCGGGGATGATGGTCGGCAACATCAGCGGCAATCAGGCGGCAGTCAATTACCACGGCACCAACGCCAGCGAAGCGCGGCGCATGCAAGTGCTGATCGACGGCCGTTCGGTGTACCGCGCCGGTTTGTCCACGGTGGACTGGAGCGATATTCCGGTGGCCATGGAAGACATCGAACGCATCGAGGTTTTTCGCGGCCCGAACACCGTCAGTTATGGCGCCAACGCGTTGATGGCAGTGGTCAACATCATCACCCGCCACCCGGCGGACAGCCACGGCACGCGGTTGAAGTACACCCGTGGCCAGCGCGGCATCAATGATTTTTACGCCAGCCAGGGCACCAGCTGGAATGGCGGTGATCTGCGCCTGTCGCTGTCCGGTCAGGAAGATGACGGCTTCGACAGCGAGCGCAGCGGCGCCGATTACCGCGACAGCCGTCGCTTGAATCGCTTCAGTCTCGCGGTCAGCCACACCCTCAGCGATAACCAGAGCCTCGACTGGCAGGTCAACGCCAAGGATGGGACCAACCAGCGACCGTACACCTACCGCCCGGTGTTCTCCGGGATTACCGCCGCCGGGAACAATTCCGACGTGGTGGCCAAGGATTACGCCGGCTCAGTGCGCTGGAATCTCGACATCAACCCCGAACACAGCCTCTATATACAAGGCTCGGCGCAACACTGGGATCGTCAGCAAACCTGGCGCGCCTGTGATGCCGAGGTGTCGTTCAGCCCTGAGCTGACACAGCTGTGGCAACTCAACCCGAATTACACCGAACGCCTCGCGCGCAACATCACCCGTTTCACCGGCCCCGGCGCTGAGCCCGGTACCCCGCAGGAAATGGCCTTGGCCAATCAGGTGCTCGATCAGTGGCGCAACGGCGCCAGTCGAACCCTGTGCGGCGACATCGACCAGAGTGCCCGCGAATCGCGCTACGACCTCGAACTGCAGGACACCCTCAGCCTGTCCGACAGTCTGCGTCTGGTCAGCGGCATGAACTATCGTTACGACCGCGCCGACTCCGAAACCTACTTCAATGGCACGCTGGACGACACCACGTGGCGCGCGTTTGGCCAACTGGAATGGCGTGCCACGGAACACTGGCTGTTGCAGGGCGGTGCGATGTTTGAAAACACGCAACTGATCGGCAGTTCGCTGACCCCGCGATTTGCCGTCAATTACCTGATCAACCCGCGTCACGGCTTGCGCGCGGTGTACTCGGAGGCGATCCGCTCGCCGGACATGTTCGAGAACAATGTCAACTGGAGCTATCAGGTCAGCAACCTGCACCCTTCCGCCTTCGGCCAGTCTTCGGCACGTTACTTCGTCAAGACCCGCGGTCCGGGTGACCTCGACCAGGAACACATGCGCTCGCGCGAGCTGGGCTACAACGGCTATTTCGCCGAGCTCGGTCTGGCCCTCGACGTGAAGCTGTTCTACGACGAAATCACCGGGATGATCAGCGAGCCGCTGCGCAACAACCAATACATTGCGAGCAACGCCAACAGCTCACGCTTTCGTGGCACCGAAACCCAGCTCGACTGGCGCGTGAGCCTCGCCGACCGCTTGCGTTTCACCTACGCGTTCGTCGATGCCGAAGCGAGTAATCCGCTGGATCAGCAATTCACCTCGCGCAACAGCGGATCGGCCGGCTGGCTGCGCGATTGGGGCCATGGCTGGAACAGCGCCCTCTTCTATTACGGTGACAACGCGCTCAATGGCTACCGTTTCGAACGGGTCGATACGCGTATCGCCAAACGCATTGCGCTGGGCAAAGCCCAGCTGCAACTGGCCGGCGTGCTGCAACAGCGCCTCGACCATGAGCCGACCACCTTCGTCGACAATAATTACGACGAGCGTCGGGTGATGTATTTCAGCGCCGAGCTGGAGTTCTAGGATGCGCTACGGGCCGTCACGGAAGCTGCCAACCTTTGGCCACTGGCTGGCCGGGGTATGTCTGTTTCTGACCGCATGGCTGCATGGCGTGGCGGTGCAGGCCGCCGATATTCTGTTGACCGGCGCCGAGGAAAGCCCCGGCGTGCAAGCGTTTGTGCAGGCACTCAGCGAACTGCGCCCGACCGACAACGTGCGCTTCCAGCCGTTGGCCAGTCTGCCGGCACCGGGCAAACTGCCCGCCAGTCTACGGCTGATTCTGCTCGATCTGCCGAGCCTCGACTGGCGTCTGCAAGAATCCCAAGGCCCGGCAACGCTGGTGCTGCGTATCAGCCGCCTGCAAGCCCGCCAGCGTCTCGGCAGCGCGCAACCGGCACACCTGAGTTTGCTCTGGAGTGATCCGCCGCTGAGCCGCCAGTTGCAGTTGATCCGGCGCATTCTGCCTCAGGCACGGCGGATCGGCGTGCTGTTCGATGAACACAGCGAATTCCTCCTCAAGGAGCTGAATCTCGCCGCCGCGCCGCTGAATCTGCAAATCGTCAGCGAGCGCTGGGACAACACCCACGACAGCCGCCCTCTACAAGCCGTGCTGAAGAACAGCGACGTGCTGCTGGGGCTAGACGACCCCGACCTGTATAACCCGAAAACCGCAAAAAACCTGCTGCTCAGCAGCTACTCACGGCAAGTCGCACTGGTCGGACCCAACGTTGCGTTCGTCCGCGCTGGCAGCCTGGCCAGCAGTTACAGCGATCAGAACGACTGGCTGGCAATCCTTGATCAATTGCTCGACCAACCGCCGGCCAATTGGCCGCGGACGCTCTACCCCGCACGTTCTAAAGTCTCAAGTAATGCGCAGGTCGCTCGTTCACTCGGTATCGAACCGCTGAACGACGCATCTGTTGCCAGCGCACTGGCTGAAGGAGAACGCCGCCCATGAGTTTCCGTCGCCGTTGGGACATCAACACCCGCACCCAGTTGATCAGCCTGGGTCCGGCGCTGTTGCTGACCTTGCTGTTGATCAGCTTCTTTACCTTCGTGCGCATTCAGGATTTGCGTCAGGAGCTGAACCACACCGGCCAATTGATCGCCAACCAACTGGCGCCCGCCACCGAATACGGGGTGATTTCCGGCAACAACGAAGTGCTGGAAAGCCTGCTCAAAGCCACACTGGCCACGCCCAACGTACGTTTTCTTGAGGTGCAGGACAGCGCCAACCGGATTCTGGTGTACGTCGAACAACCTGCCGCTGCGCACAGCCGGCCACATCAGGTCGAGGTGTTCCAGGCACCGGTACGCTTGCAACGCATCGCCCTGCACAACGATTTCTTCCAAGACGGCAAAGTCAGCAATGGCGCGGCCAGCGAGGACTATCTGGGACGGGTGATCGTCGGTCTGTCCAACGATGCCTTCAGCCAGCGCCAGCAGGAGATCCTGCTCAAGGCCGGGATTCTCGCGCTGTTCGCCCTGCTCTTCACCTTCGTTCTGGCGCGGCGCCTGGCCGGCAGCCTGTCGCAACCGATTCGCGATATCGGCGACGCGGTCAAAGCCATTCAGGACGGCGACTATAAAACCCCGCTGCCGATCGTCGATGACACCGAACTGGGCGCGCTGTCGCAGCACATCAACAACCTCGCCCAGGCGCTGGAACAGGCCAGCCGCGAGCAGCATCAAGCCATGGCGCAACTGATCCAGACCCGTGAAGAGGCGGAGAAGGCCAACAACGCCAAATCCGACTTTCTGGCGATGATGAGCCACGAACTGCGCACGCCCATGAACGGTGTGCTGGGCATGTTGCAATTGCTGGAGACCACCGAGATGACCGAGGAACAGGTCGAATACGCCGCCCTCGCCTCGGAGTCCACCGAACACCTGCTGAAAGTCATCAACGATATTCTCGACTTCTCGCGCATCGAACGTTCGGAGCTGGAACTGGAGCACATCCCGTTCAACCTTGCCGAGCTGATCGGCGCCTGTGCGCAGTCGTTCCAGCACAGCGCGGTGCAGCGAGGGCTGGCGCTGAATCTGCGCATCCCGGACGACATGCGCGGTTTGCAGGTGCAAGGCGATCCGACGCGGATCCGGCAGATTCTGGTCAATCTGGTCGGCAACGCGCTGAAGTTCACCGAACAGGGCCGGGTCAGCATCGAGGCGCAGTGGCAGTCGCTGGATCACGAACTGCTGTGGTTCACCTGTTCTGTGCGTGACAGCGGCATCGGTATTTCTTCTGAAAGTCTGGAGCTGATGTTCAACGCCTTCCAACAGGCCGACAGTTCGATTTCACGGCGCTACGGCGGCACCGGACTCGGTCTGCCGATTGCTCGTACATTGGCCGAGCGCATGGGCGGCACCTTGCGCGCGCAGAGCGAGGAAGGTCGCGGTTCGGTGTTCACCCTGGAAATTCCGCTGGCACTCTATAAGCAAGCGCTGCCGCCATTGGCCGCACCGCGCGCGCTCAATGGCAAGGGTCATGGTGAAGGCCGCAATGTCTTGCTGGTCGAAGACAATCCAGTGAACCAGACAGTTATCGAAGCGATGCTGCGCAGTCTGGGCTTTACTGTCAGTGTCGCCACCGATGGCGCACAAGCGGTACGCAGTGCCGAGGGCAGCGACTTTGAAGTGATTCTGATGGATTGCCGGTTGCCGATTATCGATGGCTATGAGGCCACCCGGCAGATCCGTTGCCTGCCCGGACGCAGCGACGTGCCGATCATCGCGCTGACCGCCAACGCGTTGCAGGGTGACCGCGAAACCTGTCTGTCGGCGGGTATGAACGATTATCTGGCGAAGCCGTTCAAACGTAATGATCTGCAGCAGATTCTGCAGCGCTGGGTGTCGTAGTGTGGGCCTTTCGACCATCTGCGACTGGCGTGAAAAGCGAAAGTGCGGCAGTCTTAGGCACCCGAACGAGCCTCAAAAGGGGCTTGAATAAAAATTTCAGTGCACAAGTGTACATTCATGTCCTTGGTGCTGTGACTTTCACCACAACGCAATAGTCTATGAGTAGGCTGCCGGTTCGAGGCATGAACGCTTCGAACGGTCGGGAAGATTTGCCCCACCTGCCGCATGGGATTATTGAGGAGCTCGCATGACCAAACAAAACGCCTTTACTCGGGAAGATCTGCTGCGCTGCAGTCGCGGTGAGCTGTTCGGCCCAGGTAACGCGCAACTGCCCGCCCCGAACATGCTGATGGTCGATCGCATCACCCTGATCAGCGAAGAAGGTGGCAAGTACGGCAAAGGTGAATTGGTCGCCGAACTGGATATCAACCCTGACCTGTGGTTCTTCGCGTGCCACTTCGAAGGTGATCCGGTGATGCCGGGCTGCCTCGGTCTGGATGCCATGTGGCAACTGGTCGGTTTCTTCCTGGGCTGGCAAGGCCTGCCGGGCCGCGGCCGTGCGCTGGGTTCGGGCGAAGTGAAATTCTTCGGTCAGGTGCTGCCGACCGCCAAGAAAGTCACCTACAACATTCATATCAAACGCGTCCTCAAGGGCAAGCTGAACCTGGCCATTGCCGATGGTTCGGTGACTGTCGACGGTCGCGAAATCTACACCGCCGAAGGCCTTCGCGTCGGCGTGTTCACCTCCACTGACAACTTCTAAGGGTTATTCGCATGCGCCGCGTCGTTATCACTGGTCTGGGCATTGTTTCGTGCCTGGGCAATGACAAAGAGACCGTCTCCGCTAACCTGCGTGCAAGCCGCCCTGGCATCCGGTTCAACCCGGAATATGCCGAAATGGGTCTGCGTAGCCAGGTTTCCGGCTCCATCGACCTCAACCTTGAAGAGCTGATCGATCGCAAGATCTATCGCTTCGTCGGCCACGCAGCGGCTTACGCCTACCTGGCCATGAAAGACGCCATTGCTGACTCCGGCCTGACCGAAGAGCAAGTGTCCAATCCGCGTACTGGCCTGGTGGCTGGTTCCGGTGGTGCTTCCACGCTGAACCAGATGGAAGCGCTGGACATCCTGCGCGAGAAAGGCGTGAAGCGCGTTGGCCCATACCGCGTAACGCGGACCATGAGCAGCACCGTTTCCGCTTGCCTGGCCACGCCATTCAAGATCAAGGGCCTGAACTACTCCATCGCTTCTGCCTGCGCTACCAGTGCTCACTGCATCGGTACCGCCATGGAGCAGATCCAGATGGGCAAACAGGACATCGTTTTCGCCGGTGGCGGTGAAGAAGAACACTGGAGCCAGTCGTTCCTGTTCGACGCGATGGGCGCGCTGTCCAGCAAGCGTAACGACACCCCGGAACAAGCTTCCCGTGCCTACGACGCCGACCGTGACGGTTTCGTCATCGCTGGCGGTGGCGGCATGGTCGTGGTTGAAGAGCTGGAACACGCTCTGGCCCGTGGCGCGAAAATCTACGCGGAAATCGTTGGCTACGGCGCGACCTCCGACGGCTACGACATGGTTGCCCCGAGTGGCGAAGGCGCGATCCGCTGCATGCAGATGGCGATGTCCACCGTTGATACGCCGATCGACTACCTGAACACCCACGGCACTTCGACTCCGGTCGGCGACGTTGCGGAAATGAAAGGTGTGCGTGAAGTGTTCGGCGACAAGGCACCTGCGATCAGCTCGACCAAGAGCCTGTCCGGTCACTCCTTGGGCGCCGCCGGCGTTCACGAAGCGATCTACTGCATGCTGATGATGGAAGGCAACTTCATTGCCGGTTCCGCCAACATCGACGAGCTGGACCCGGAAGTGGCCGATCTGCCGGTGCTGACCAAGACCCGCGAGAACGCCACCATCAACACCGTGATGAGCAACAGCTTCGGCTTCGGCGGCACCAACGCCACGCTGGTACTGAAGCGCTGGGAAGGCAAGTAATTCCCCGCTGCTGAGCCACACATGAAAACGCCCCGACTGGTTCGGGGCGTTTTTTTTCGCCTGCAGAAAACTCATGGTCGACACAAATCCCCTGTGTAGGAGCTGCCGAAGGCTGCGATCTTTTGACTTTGATTTTTAAAAGACAAGATCAAAAG
>NZ_JBSVXS010000143.1:0-12246 GCF_054070155.1 Pseudomonas sp. SDT291_1_S447 | reverse complement strand
TTCTCGCGATAGCGGTGTGTCAGTCAGCATTAATGTGTCTGAAAGAAAGCTATCGCGAGCAAGCTCACTCCTACAGGGGATTTGTATCGCCCATGAAAAAGCCCCGACAAGTCGGGGCTTTGGGTATTGCTTAAAGCTTACTCGCCGATGGCAGCCTTGTACGCTGCAGCATCCAGCAGCTTGTCCAGCTCAGCCTTGTCGCTTGGCTTGAGCTTGAAGATCCATGCGCCGTACGGGTCGGAGTTCAACAGCTCTGGCGAACCGCCCAGCTCTTCATTGACCGCGATGACTTCACCGCTGATCGGCGAATAGATGTCGGAAGCAGCTTTCACCGATTCAACCACACCGGCCTGATCTTCAGCGGCAAACACCTTGCCCACTTCAGTCAGCTCGACAAACACCACATCGCCCAGCGCTTCCTGCGCGTGATCGCTGATGCCCACGGTGACGGTGCCGTCAGCTTCCAGACGTGCCCATTCATGACTTTCGGCAAAACGCAGTTCAGCGGGGATATTGCTCATCTTCGGTGTCCTCGGAATTGGGTCAGCGGTCATGCCCGCCGGAAAAGGTTAGATCAAAGTTTTGCCATGGCGAACGAAGGTCGGTTTGACCACTCGCACGGGATACCACTTGCCACGGATTTCCACTTCGGCGCGGTCGGCAGTGGCCATCGGAACACGCGCCAGGGCAATCGATTTGCTCAGCGTAGGAGAGAAACTACCACTGGTGATCTCTCCTTCGCCAACATCGGCGATGCGAACCACTTGATGAGCGCGCAAAACACCGCGTTCTTCCAGCACCAGGCCGACCAGTTTGTGCGCGACGCCGGCGGCTTTTTCCGCTTCCAGCGCGGCGCGGCCGATGAACTGGCGGGTGGCGGGTTCCCAGGCAATGCTCCAGGCCATGTTCGAGGCCAGTGGCGAAACGTCCTGATGAATGTCCTGCCCGTAGAGGTTCATCCCGGCTTCAACCCGCAGGGTGTCGCGGGCGCCGAGGCCGATCGGGGAAATGCCGGCACCGACCAGGTCGTTGAAGAACCCCGGCGCCTGATTGGCCGGCAGGCAGATTTCCAGGCCATCTTCACCGGTATAGCCGGTACGGGCGATGAACCAGTCACCGTCGGTGTAGCCTTCGAAAGGTTTGAGGTGCTGGATCAGCGTGGCGCGAGACTGGGTCACCAGTTCGGCAATCTTGTGCCGGGCCTGCGGACCTTGAATGGCGAGCATCGCCAGCTCGGAGCGTTCGTGTAGCTGCACGTCGTAACCGCCGCGCTGCGCGTTCATCCAGGCCAGATCCTGATCGCGGGTGGAGGCGTTGAACACCAGACGATAAGCGTCGTCGAGGCGGTAGACGATCATGTCGTCGACGATGCCGCCGCGCTCGTTGAGCATGGTGCTGTACAACGCACGGCCGGGGCGGTGCAGGCGGTCGACATCATTGGCCAGCAAATGCTGCAGCCAGGCTTTGGCCTGGGGGCCGGTGACATCAATCACGGTCATGTGGGATACATCGAACACCCCGCAATCGCGGCGCACTTCGTGGTGCTCCTCGACCTGCGAGCCGTAATGCAGGGGCATGTCCCAACCGCCAAAATCGACCATCTTCGCGCCGAGGGCGAGATGCAGGTCATACAGAGGCGTACGCTGTCCCATGGGTTTCTCCTTCCGGGCGTGGCGAAGGTGCGGACAGTCGCTGCACAGCGTGAAAGCCTTGTAATAGAAGGCCTTCAGCCAATTTCAGCGAAAAGATCTGTCAGACGAACCGCACCGAATGCCGCGCATTGTAGCCGCATGATTCAGGACTCACTACTAAGTGTTTCGATGGGCGGAGCGGCGAATCAGGCCGATGACCGGTAACAATCCAACCAGAACCAGAGTCAGCGCCGGCAAAGACGCCCGCGCCCATTCGCCTTCGCTGGTCATTTCAAAGATGCGTACGGCCAGCGTATCCCAGCCAAACGGGCGCATCAGCAGGGTCGCGGGCATTTCCTTGAGCACATCGACGAACACCAGCAACGCCGCGCTCAGCGTGCCGGGCAGCAACAGCGGCAGATACACTTTGAAAAACAGTCGCGGCCCACTGACACCCAGACTACGTGCCGCTTCGGGCAAAGAGGGCCGTATACGCGCCAGACTGCTTTCCAGCGGGCCGTACGCGACCGCCACAAAACGCACCAGATACGCCATCAGCAACGCCGCCAGGCTGCCGAGCAGCAACGGTTTGCCTGCGCCACCGAGCCATCCGGAGAGCGGGATGACCAGTTCTCGATCCAGATAACTGAAGGCGAGCATGATCGACACCGCCAGCACCGAACCCGGCAGGGCGTAACCGAGATTAGCCAGACCCACCCCGGAGTTGATGGCCGGTGTCGGCGCCAGTCGCCGGGCGAAGGCCAGTAACAACGCAACGCTGACGGTGATCAGCGCCGCCATGCCACCTAAATAAAGGGTGTGCAGGATCAACCCGGCGTAGCGTTCATCGAGATCGAAACGCCCGCGCTGCCAGAACCAGACGATCAATTGCAGCAGTGGAATGACGAAGGCGCAGGCGAACACCAGGCCGCACCAGCTCATTGCCGCAAAGGCCTTGAGCCCGCGCAGGTGATACAGCGCTTTCACCCGCGGACGTTCGTTACTTGCCCGATTCGCCCCGCGCGCACGACGCTCGCCGTACAGCACCAGCATCACCACCAGCAGCAACAGGCTGGCCAGTTGCGCCGCACTCGACAGGCTGAAGAAGCCGTACCAGGTTTTGTAGATCGCCGTGGTGAAGGTGTCGAAGTTGAACACCGACACGGCACCGAAATCCGCCAGGGTTTCCATCAGCGCCAGCGCCACACCGGCGCCAATGGCCGGACGCGCCATCGGCAACGCCACCCGCCAGAACGCTTGCCACGGCGATTGACCAAGCACCCGTGCCGCTTCCATCAAACCCTTGCCCTGCGCAAGAAACGCCGTGCGCGCCAGCAGGTAAACGTAGGGATAGAACACCAGCACCAGCACGATAACCACCCCGCCAGTGGAGCGCACCCGTGGCAGGCGCAGACCGGTGCCGAACCATTCCCTGAGCAGTGTCTGCACCGGGCCGGCAAAGTCGAGCAGGCCGACGAAAACGAAGGCCAGTACATACGCGGGGATGGCGAACGGCAGCATCAGCGCCCAGTCGAGCCAGCGCCGCCCGGGGAATTCACAGAGGCTGGTGAGCCAGGCGAGGCTGACGCCGAGCAGCGTTACGCCGACGCCGACGCCAACGACCAGCGTCAGGGTATTGCCCAGTAGGCGCGGCATCTGGGTTTGCCACAGGTGCGACCAGATTTGTTGATCGATGGTCTGCCATGAGAGCAGCAGAACGCTCAGGGGCAACAGCACCAGCGCGGCGATGGCGAAGACGATGGGGTACCAGCGGCGTTGGGCGGGGTGGGCCACTTTTGGGTCTCTGGGGGGATTGGGGTGTTCTTGGATTGGGTATTTCAGGTTGGGATTTTTGCCCTCACCCTAGCCCTCTCCCGGAGGGAGAGGGGACTGACCGCGTAGTTTATGGGAATTACGCCGACCTGAAACATCGAGCCGAACTCAGGATTTGAATTCAACATAGATCGACTCCCTCGCCCGGAGGAACAGGGGACTGACCGTGGTGCTCATGCAAGCTACATCGACCTGAGATATCGAGTCGAACTCAGGTTTCGAAAACACTACAAGTCGGCTCCTTCTCCCTCCGGGAGAGGGCTGGGGTGAGGGCAGCGATCTAACGTGAACAGCGTTATCGGAACAGACTCAATTCCAACCCGCCCGATCCATCATCCGGATCGCCTCAGCCTGACGCTTGCCCGCCACTTCCACCGGCAAGGTGTCGGCAACAAACTTGCCCCACGCCGCCACTTCTTCCGAAGGTGCCACCGCCGGGTTGGCCGGGAACTCCTGGTTCACGTCAGCGAAGATCTTCTGCGCCTCTGGCGTGGTCATCCACTCGACCAAAGCCTTGGCCGCTTCCGGGTGCGGCGCATGTTTGGTCAGACCGATGCCCGACAGGTTCACGTGCACACCGCGATCAGCCTGATTCGGCCAGAACAGTTTCACCGGCAACTCCGGCTTCTGCTTGTGCAGGCGACCGTAGTAGTACGTGTTGACGATGCCGACATCGCACTGCCCGGCGTTGATCGCTTCGAGCACCGCGACGTCATCGGAGAACACATCGGTGGACAGGTTGTTGACCCAGCCCTTGAGGATCTTCTCGGTCTTCTCGGCGCCATGGACTTCGATCATGGTCGCGGTCAGCGACTGGTTGTAGACCTTCTTCGCCGTGCGCAGGCACAGGCGCCCTTCCCAGTTCTTGTCGGCCAGTGCTTCGTAGGTGGTCAGTTCGCCCGGTTTCACGCGCTCGGTGGAGTAAGCGATGGTCCGCGCGCGCAGGCTCAGACCGGTCCAGGCATGAGTCGAAGAGCGATATTGCAGGGGGATGTTGGCGTCGATGGTTTTCGAGGTGAACGGCTGGAGGATGCCCATCTGCTCGGCTTGCCAGAGGTTGCCGGCATCAACGGTGAGCAGCAGGTCGGCGGTGGCGTTTTCACCTTCTGCCTTGATGCGCTGCATCAGCGGCGCTTCCTTGTCGGTGATGAACTTGATCTTCACCCCGGTCTTGGCGGTGTAGGCATCGAACACCGGTTTGATCAGCTCATCGATGCGCGACGAGTAAACCACCACCTCATCAGCGGCCTGGGCCGTTGTGCTGCCGATCAGGGTCAGGGCCAGTGCGGTCAGAAGACGCTTGGGTGCCAACATGGGAGTGGTCTCTCGGTCGGGAATTGTGGGCCAAATGATAAGGACTCACATTTACCACCTCAATCGAACTCTTTTTGAAGGAGTTACCAGATGTTGCACAGCCTGAAATTTGTAGTGGCTGTTCTGGCCCCTTCGCGAGCAGGCTCGCTCCTACATTTGAAATGCGATCCCCTGTAGGAGTGAGCCTGCTCGCGATGAGGCCATTAGCAGCAACGAAAAGATCAGGGCTTGGCCAGCGCCGGAAGATCCCCGGTCAACCCGAGGGCCTCCCGCACAAACAACGCCTTCGCTTCGGGCATCTGCTCCACCAGCTTCAACCCGGCATTCCTCAGCCAACGCACCGGCAACGGATCGGCCTGAAACAGCCGCTCAAAGCCCTCCATCGCCGCCATCAACGCAAGGTTGTGCGGCATGCGCCGACGCTCGTAACGGCTCAGCACCTTCACATCCGCCAGACGCTCACCGCGTTCCGCCGCTTGCAACAGCACTTCCGCCAACACCGCCGCATCAAGGAAACCCAGGTTCACACCCTGCCCCGCCAACGGGTGAATGGTGTGCGCCGCATCGCCGATCAACGCCAGACCTTCAGCCACATAGCGTTTGGCGTGGCGCTGACGCAGCGGCACGCACAGTCGCGGATCGGCACTCATCACTTCGCCGAGTCGCCCTTCAAAGGCACGTTCCAGCTCACGGCAGAAATCCGCTTCATCCAACGCCATCAGGCGTTCAGCCTCGCTCGGCGTGGTCGACCAGACGATCGAGCACCAATCCTGCTGCCCATCGCGTTCCAGCGGCAGAAACGCCAGCGGCCCGTGATCGGTAAAACGCTGCCACGCGGTCATCTGGTGCGGTTTACTGCTGCGCACACTGGTGACGATGGCGTGATGCAGATAATCCCACTCACGCGTCGCTACACCGGTCAGACGTCGCACTGCCGAGTTGGCACCGTCAGCGGCAATCACCAGCGGTGCGCGCAACTGTCGACCATCGGCCAGCGTCAGCAGCCAGTCATCGCCGGAGCGACGCATCTGTTCCAGCCGCGCATTGGCCAGCATGCCCAGATCACAATCGTGCAAGCGGTCGAGCAAGGCATCCTGCACCACGCGGTTCTCGACGATATGGCCAAGCACCTCGGCGTGTACGCTGCTCGCCGAGAAATGAATCTGCCCGGTGCCGCTGCCGTCCCACACGTGCATGTTGGTGTATGGGCTGCTGCGGCGTTTGGCGATGCCTTCCCACACGCCAAGGCGTTCGAGGATTCGCTGACTGGCGGCCGACAAGGCGCTCACTCGCGGCTCAAACGCCGCTTCGGCATCGAACGGTTTGACGCTCAACGGGCTGCCGTCGAGCAGCAGGACTTCGAGCCCGCTGTCCTGCAACGCCAACGCCAAAGCGCTGCCGACCATTCCGGCTCCGACAATCAGCAGATCTGCGCGCATTTCCATGCTTTAAGCCTGTCTCGCTTGCGGCTTGAGCCGCACGTAAAGGGTTTTACCGACCCGCGCCACCAGATTGCCGGCGCCGTCATGAATGTCGACCTGCAACTGCGGCAGGTATTTCCCGCCATTGGCGGTTTGCCGGCGAATCTCGGCGAGCAAGGTCTCGTCGATAGTGAAGCGGGCGAATACCGGGCCTTTGCCCGGTGCAATGAAATCGATGTCGGCAGCCTTGTCCCAGACAATGTACTTCGAGCCAAGGTTTTCCATGAGCATCAGCATGAAGAACGGATCGACCATCGAATACAGACTGCCGCCAAACTGCGTGCCGACGTAGTTGCGGTTGTACCAACCGAGGCCCATCGACACCTGCACGTCGCGAAAGTCATCGCTGATGTGCCGAACCCGAACACCGGCGCCAAGATACGGCGGGTAGAACGTCATCACCCAGCGCATCAATCGTGCTTTACCGAATTTGCCGGTTAACCACTTAAGCATCCGGTCGAGTTCCCAAACCCATGGCCTGACGGGCAAACCAGCGCTTGGCCGGCGGCAACAGATCGAGGCCGAGCAGGCCGATATTTCGCCCCAGCGAGACCAATGGCTGCGTGCTGCCGAACAGCCGCGTGACCTGATCGGAGAAACCGACGGTGAGATCCTGATCGAGACGCTGACGCTCGCGATAAGCCTGCAATGTGGCGAAGTCGCCCAAAGGTTTGTCACTCGCCAGCAATGCAGCGGCCAAGGCATCGGCATCGCGCAGAGACAGGTTGAAACCCTGCCCGGCAATCGGGTGCAGGCTGTGCGCCGCGTTGCCGAGCACGGCCAGATGCGAGCGCACTTGCTCTTCGGCCTCGACCAGCGTCAGCGGATAAAGATGCCGCGCGCCGACCTGTTTCAGCGTGCCGAGGCGATAACCGAATACGCCCTGCAATTCGCTGAGGAAGTCGCGCTCGCTCAAGTCAGCCAAACGCTGCGCGTCCATGCCCAAACGGGTCCAGACCAGAGCGCAGCGATTTTCCGGCAGCGGCAGCAGGGCCATCGGCCCTTCGTCGGTGAAACGCTCGAAGGCCATGCCGTTGTGCGCTTCGCTCGGGGTGATGTTGGCGATCAGCGCGCTCTGGTTATACGGACGCTTACGCACATTGATGCCCAACTGTTCGCGCAGCCCGGAGCGACCGCCGTCGGCGAGTACCGCGAGGTCGCATTCAAGGGTGGTTTCATCGTTGAGGGTCAGGCGATAGCCGTCGGGCAGCGGCTCCATGCGCGTGACTTCCGCCGGGCAGCGCCAGCTGATCACGTCTTTGTCGACGTGTTGCCACAGACACTGGCCGAGCCAGGCGTTTTCCACCACATAACCGAGCGCTGGCACACCCTCTTCCATCGCAGACAAACGCGCGGTGGAGAAGCGTCCACGGTCGGAAACGTGAATCTGTTTGATCGGCTCGGCGCGGCGGGAGATTTCCTGCCACACGCCCAGACGTTGATAAATCTGTCGCGAACCGAAGGACAGCGCCGACGAACGTGCGTCATAGCTCGGCTGCCAGCTGTCGCCGGGAGCGAACGGCTCGATCAGCACGATTTTCCAGCCACGCGCCTTGGCCCCGGCCTGCAAGGCCAACGCCAGACTGGCGCCGACCAGACCGCCACCGATGATTGCCAGATTGACTCGACTCATGCCGCGTGTGTCCTTGCTTGCGCCATCAGCGCTTCGATGTCGGCGACGGTTTTCGGTACGCCGGTGGTGAGGATTTCACAGCCCGTTTTGGTCACGACCACGTCGTCCTCGATACGCACGCCAATGCCGCGCCATTTCTTCGCGACGTTCTGATTGTCCGGGGCGATGTAGATGCCCGGCTCCACGGTGAGTGCCATGCCGACCTCGAGCACACGCCATTCGCCGCCGACCTTGTACTCGCCGACGTCGTGTACATCCATGCCCAGCCAGTGACCGGCGCGGTGCATGTAAAAGGCTTTATAGGCTTCGCTGGCGATCAACTCGTCGACCTCGCCTTGCAACAATCCGAGCTTCACCAGCCCCGTGGTGATCACTCGCACTGTGGCTTCATGCGCCTGATTCCAGTGCTTGTTCGGGGCGATTTCGGCGAACGCGGCTTCCTGCGAAGCCAGCACCAATTCGTAGATTGCTTTCTGCTCGGGCGAAAACTTGCCGTTTACCGGCCAGGTACGGGTGATGTCGCTGGCGTAGCAGTCGATCTCGCAACCGGCGTCGATCAACACCAGATCACCGTCCTTGAGCAAGGCGTCATTCTGCTGGTAATGCAGGATGCAGCTGTTGCGCCCGGCGGCAACGATCGAACCGTAGGCCGGCATCTTCGCCCCGCCCTTGCGGAATTCGTAATCGAGTTCGGCTTCGAGGCTGTACTCGTAAAGCCCGGCCCGACTGGCCTGCATCGCGCGGATATGGGCTTGCGCCGAGATCCGTGCGGCTTCGCGCATCACCTTCACTTCTGCCGCCGATTTATACAGACGCATGTCGTGCAGCAGATGATCCAAGGCAACGAATTCGTTCGGCGGCTGGGCGCCGAGGTGCGCTTTGGAGCGGATCACGTTGATCCAGTCCATCAGGTGGCGATCGAATTCGGGGTTGCTGCCCATCGCCGAATACACCCGGTCGCGGCCTTCGATCAGGCCCGGGAGGATGTCGTCGATGTCGGTGATCGGGAAAGCGTCGTCGGCACCGAAGTCGCGGATTGCGCCTTCCTGCCCCGCGCGCAGACCGTCCCACAACTCGCGTTCGGCATTGCGCTCACGGCAGAACAGCACGTACTCGCCGTGCTCGCGGCCGGGCATCAAGACGATGACGGCTTGCGGCTCGGGAAAACCGCTGAGGTACTGGAAGTCGCTGTCCTGACGATAGACGTGCTCGACGTCGCGGTTGCGAATAGCGACCGCGGCGGCCGGCAGGATCGCGATGCTGTTGGGTTCCATCTGCGCCATCAGGGCCTTGCGGCGACGGCTGTATTCCGCTTTCGGGATATGGGTCATGGGCAGATGGCTTTCCCTGGCACGCGATTAATGCAGCGACGGCTTGGCGGCTGGCGGCACGTCGGTTTTCTTGGTTTCCGAGAACAGCAGCAACGGCGCGACGCGCAGGTACTCCATGACTTCCATGTAGTCGGTCTCGCCATCTTCGGATTCTTCCAGGGCGTCTTGCACCTGGGAAATGGCCGCCAAGTCCTGCAGCACTTCGGTGGCTTCCGTGCTGAGCATGCTGCTGTCGCGGCAGTTCAGGCCGAAACCGCTGAGGAAGCCCTGGCACCACTCGCCCAGTGCAGCTGCGCGGTCGGCCAGCGGTGCGTCATCGGTCGGCAGCAGCAGGACAACGGTGACGTCGTCGCCGGTCAGCTCGCCTTTGACCATCTCTTGCAGGCCGATCAGGGCGTTGCGGACGTTGTCCTGGATGTCGCCTTCGAGCAGTTCGGCGGCGTCGATCAGCCAGCCTTCGTTATCGAAGCCGGCACCGGCGCAACTGCGTCCGAGCAGCACGCCATGCAGTTCGGCAGGCGAGACGTTGTGGCCGCTGGAAGTCAGCAGGGTGGCAAAGGCTTGGTACGGGGAATTCGCAATGGTCATGGGCAGCTAGGCGCCAGACGGCGCTATGTCTAGAATGAAGGCCTTGTATCCTACATCGACAGACTCGCCAAGACTATTAAAGGCTGTCCGCCAGCTAACCCATCAGACAGTGAAACCAATGGAAGACAACGACCTGCAAGCGCTGATGGCCAGACTCGAACTGCTGATTGGCCGAGTCGAGCAACTAAAGAGTCAAAATGCACTCTTACTAGCTCAGGAAAAGACCTGGCGCGAGGAACGCGCTCACCTCATTGAAAAAAACGAAATCGCCCGGCGTAAGGTCGAATCGATGATTTCGCGCCTCAAGGCCCTGGAGCAAGACTCATGAGTTCAAGCAATAGCGTCACCGTGCAGATCCTCGATAAAGAGTATTCGATCATCTGTCCGCAGGAAGAACGCAGCAATCTGGTCAGCGCCGCGCGTTATCTGGATGGCAAGATGCGCGAAATCCGCAGCAGCGGCAAAGTCATCGGCGCCGATCGCATTGCCGTGATGGCCGCGCTGAACATCACCCATGACCTCTTGCACAAAGAAGAGCGCCCGGATATTCAGGCCAGCGGTTCGACCCGTGAACAGGTGCGCGACTTGCTCGATCGTGTCGATCTGGTGCTTGCCGACGATCAGAACACCACCAAGGGCTGATTCGACTGGCCGCTTGCGGTATACTCGCGGCACTCCCTGGGGTGCTTGCCAGTTGACGATGTCCCTGAGCCGATTCGCACTACCCTGGAAGTTGCACGTTGGGCTGGTGTGCATGTCCGCCAGACGGAAAGCCTTAAAGTCTACTGCATCTTCCACCTTGAACTTTCGGGTTCAAGGGCTAAGTTGACAGCGGTTCATCCGGGGAGCCTGATTCGAATCCGATGTCGGTGAATGCCGACATCGGATTTTTTATGCGTACGTTTTCGTCCAACCTGCCGAAGCCGAACCATGACCGAACCCGCGCTGCTACCCCGCCCGCAACTTCGTCGCCTGCTGCGCAAGGCGCGCCGCGCGCTCACGCCGGGCGAGCAACGCCAGGCAGCCAAAGGCCTGTTCCGGCAATTGGCCCAAGACCCGCACTTTCGTCGGGCGAAACACATTTCCCTGTACCTGCCCACCGACGGTGAAATCGATCCGCGCCTGCTGCTGCGTGAAGCCCAGCGCCGAGGCAAAGCCACGTACCTGCCAGTGCTCAGTGCCTGGCCGCGAACCAAAATGGTCTTCCAGCGCATTCGCCCCGGCGAGAAGCTCAAAGCCAATCGCTTTCGCATTCTTGAGCCGCGGGCCAATCTGGCTCGGCAACGCAAGGTCTGGGCGCTGGATCTGGTGTTGTTACCGCTGGTGGGTTTTGATGACGTCGGCGGACGCTTGGGAATGGGCGGCGGTTTTTACGATCGCAGCCTCGCGTACCTGGCCCGGCGCCAGAACTGGCGCAAGCCGACGCTATTGGGTCTGGCTCATGAATGTCAGAAGGTCGAACGCTTGGCGCAAGCAAGCTGGGATGTACCGTTGCAAGGCACGGTCACCGATAAGGCGTGGTATTTCGCGGGATAGGACGCCGCACAGAACAGCGGCGTCGAGAAAGCAGTTTCAGCGCTTGAAGGCGGTCGACTGTTGAACCTGTTGCGCGACTTCAATCGGCGCATCGGCCTTGTTCGACCACAGGCTCTGCGCGTAACCGGTGGTCACGACACCCAAGCCAAACAAAATTACCAAAGTCCATAGTAAATCCGGTTTGCGTTTCATCGATTGCCCCCCTCAAGGCACATCATCACGATGACAGCAGCGGTTTCCGTTTGTAGGCCGTGCAGCAGCGTCAAGCTTTAAAGGCCGGCATTTTGCGACAACGTGAACCTGCGCGCAAACGCTGACGTCAACCGACTGTCGGTTTGTCATAAAATTGCCCGACAACCTGCCCAATGACCGTTTCAGGAGCACAAAACCATGGCCTATTGGCTGATGAAGTCCGAGCCCGACGAGCTTTCAATCAAAGGTCTGGAAAAACTCGGCAATGCGCGCTGGGATGGGGTTCGCAACTATCAGGCGCGCAATTTTCTGCGCGCGATGGCAGTGGGCGATGAGTTCTTTTTCTACCATTCCAGCTGCCCGGAGCCGGGGATTGCCGGGATTGGCAAAATAATCGAAGCGGCGTACCCGGATCCCACCGCGCTGGAACCGGAGAGTCATTACTTCGATCCCAAGGCCACGCCGGAGAAAAATGCCTGGAGTGCGATCGATGTGGGGCATGTGGAGACGTTTGCCCGAGTATTGAAGCTCGATTACCTGAAGCAGCAAACGGCGTTGGCGGAAATGCCGTTGGTGCAGAAGGGGTCGCGGCTGTCGGTGATGCCGGTGACGGCGGAGCAGTGGGCGGCGGTGCTGGGATTGCGGTAACGGCCACAAAAAAGATCGCAGCCTTCGTCAGCTCCTACAGGGGAACGCATTCCAATGTG
>NZ_JBSVXS010000142.1:0-12708 GCF_054070155.1 Pseudomonas sp. SDT291_1_S447 | reverse complement strand
TGACAACACAGTGCTGAATGAAGGACCGCTATCGCGAGCAGGCTCACTCCTACAGGTTCTTCAGTGCTCTCAAAATCTATGGCGACAGGCGCATTCGGCCACCGTGGCCTTATGTGTTAGGCTTTGCCGGTTTGCACGATGGACGGTTATGACCCGGTGTTCCGGCACGGGCGTTCTGATCGATCCATTTGTCCGCCTTCAGGAGTTCTCATGCGTCTGACCCAGATTTTCGCCGCCGCAGCCATTGCGTTGGTCAGCACCTTTGCCGTCGCCGATGACGCGGCCGACAAAGCGATTCGTCAAAGCCTGGAAAAACTCGAACTCGAGGTTCCGGTAGAAAGCATCAGCGCCAGCCCGTTGCCGGGCATGTACGAAGTCAAACTCAAAGGCAGCCGCGTGCTCTACGCCAGCGCCGATGGCCAGTACATCGTTCAGGGCTATCTGTTCCAGCTCAAGGACGGCAAACCGGTCAACCTGACCGAGAAGACCGAACGCCTGGGCATCTCCAAACTGGTCAATGCCATCCCGGTCGCCGAAACCGTGGTTTACCCGGCCGTGGGCGAAACCAAATCGCACATTACCGTGTTCACCGACACCACCTGCCCGTACTGCCACAAGCTGCACGCCGAAGTGCCGGAGCTGAACAAGCGCGGCATCGAAGTGCGTTACGTTGCGTTCCCGCGCCAGGGTTTGAACTCGCCGGGTGACGAGCAACTGCAAGCCGTGTGGTGCTCGAAAGACAAGAAAGCCGCCATGGACAAAATGGTCGATGGCAAGGAAATCAAGGCCGCCAAGTGCGATAACCCGGTTTCCAAACAGTTCGCCCTCGGTCAGTCGATCGGCGTGAACGGTACACCGGCCATCGTTTTGGCTGACGGACAAGTCATTCCGGGCTACCAGCCTGCGCCACAAGTCGCCAAACTGGCGCTGGGCGCGAAGTAAATTCGCATCGTCACGGTCAGCCGTGACGATCATGGTCCGGCAGCCACATCGCCGGGCCATTAATAGAGAGCCGCGAGCACGCGGTTGTTTTCCGGCCGACCCCGCGTCGGCCGTTTTATGGGGAGTTCACAGTGAATCCGGTCAAAGTAGGCATCTGTGGGTTAGGGACCGTCGGTGGCGGTACCTTCAACGTACTTCAGCGCAACGCCGAGGAAATTGCTCGTCGTGCCGGGCGTGGAATCGAAGTGGCACAAATTGCCATGCGCACGCCAAAGCCTCAGTTCCAGACGACCGGTATTGCGATTACCAACGATGTCTTCGAAGTGGCCACGAACCCTGAGATCGACATCGTCATAGAGCTGATGGGCGGCTACACCGTTGCCCGCGAGCTGGTACTCAAGGCCATCGAGAATGGCAAGCATGTGGTCACCGCGAACAAGGCTCTGATTGCCGTTCACGGTAATGAAATTTTCGCCAAGGCTCGCGAGAAAGGCGTGATCGTCGCATTCGAAGCGGCCGTGGCCGGTGGCATTCCGGTGATCAAGGCGATCCGTGAAGGTCTGTCCGCCAACCGCATCAACTGGGTCGCCGGGATCATCAACGGCACCGGTAACTTCATCCTCACCGAAATGCGCGAGAAGGGCCGTACCTTCGAAGACGTGCTGGCCGAAGCGCAGGCACTGGGTTACGCCGAAGCCGATCCGACCTTCGACGTTGAAGGCATCGACGCCGCGCACAAGCTGACGATTCTGGCCTCCATCGCCTTCGGCATCCCGCTGCAATTCGACAAGGCCTACACCGAAGGCATCACCAAACTGACCACCGCCGACGTCAACTACGCCGAAGCGCTGGGCTATCGCATCAAGCACCTCGGTGTCGCTCGCAGCACCGCTGCCGGTATCGAGTTGCGCGTACACCCAACGCTGATCCCGGCCGATCGTCTGATCGCCAACGTCAACGGCGTGATGAACGCAGTGATGGTCAACGGTGACGCCGCCGGTTCGACGCTGTTCTACGGCGCTGGCGCCGGCATGGAGCCAACCGCTTCGTCGGTGATCGCCGATCTGGTCGACGTGGTTCGTGCCATGACTTCCGACCCGGAAAACCGCGTGCCGCACCTGGCCTTCCAGCCGGATTCGCTGTCGGCCCATCCGATCCTGCCGATCGAAGCCTGCGAAAGCGCTTACTACCTGCGCATTCAGGCCAAGGACCATCCGGGCGTACTCGCTCAGGTGGCGAGCATCCTCTCGGAGCGCGGCATCAACATCGAGTCGATCATGCAGAAGGAAGTCGAGGAACACGACGGTCTGGTGCCGATGATCCTGCTGACCCACCGTGTCGTGGAACAGCGCATCAACGATGCCATCGCCGCCCTCGAAGCGCTGGCCGGCGTGAATGGTCCGGTTGTCCGGATCCGCGTCGAGCACCTGAACTAAACAGAAGCAGCTGCAAGCTTCGAGCTGCAAGCGGCAAGAGAAAAGCGGTCTGGCTTTTACTTGCAGCTTGTAGCTCGTAGCTTGAAGCTCAAACCGAAGGTTTGAAATCATGCGTTATATCAGTACCCGCGGCCAGGCACCGGCCCTGAATTTCGAAGACGTCCTGCTGGCTGGTCTGGCGACCGACGGCGGTCTGTACGTTCCGGAAAACCTGCCACGTTTCACCCAGGAAGAGATTGCTTCCTGGGCCGGCCTGCCGTATCACGAGCTGGCTTTCCGGGTGATGCGCCCGTTCGTCACCGGCAGCATTCCGGACGCCGATTTCAAAAAGATTCTCGAAGAAACCTACGGTGTGTTCTCGCACAGCGCCGTCGCGCCGCTGCGTCAGCTGAACGGCAACGAATGGGTCCTCGAGCTGTTCCACGGCCCGACCCTGGCGTTCAAGGACTTCGCCCTGCAACTGCTCGGTCGTCTGCTCGACTACGTGCTGGAAAAGCGCGGCGAGCGCGTTGTCATCGTCGGCGCTACTTCCGGTGATACCGGTTCGGCCGCTATCGAAGGCTGCAAGCACTGCGAAAACGTCGACATCTTCATCCTGCACCCGCACAACCGTGTGTCCGAAGTGCAGCGTCGCCAGATGACCACGATTTTCGGCGAGAACATCCACAACATCGCCATCGAAGGCAACTTCGATGACTGCCAGGAGATGGTCAAGAACAGCTTCGCCGACCAGAGCTTCCTCAAAGGCACGCGTCTGGTGGCGGTGAACTCGATCAACTGGGCGCGGATCATGGCCCAGATCGTTTACTACTTCCACGCAGCGCTGCAGTTGGGCGGCCCGGCGCGTTCGGTGTCGTTCTCGGTGCCAACCGGCAACTTCGGTGACATCTTCGCCGGTTACCTGGCACGCAACATGGGCCTGCCGATCAACCAGTTGATCGTCGCCACCAACCGCAACGACATCCTGCATCGCTTCATGAGCGGCAATCAGTACGTCAAGGAAACCCTGCACGCCACGCTGTCGCCGTCGATGGACATCATGGTCTCGTCGAACTTCGAACGCCTGCTGTTCGACCTGCACGGTCGCAACGGTGCGGCGATCGCCGGGCTGATGGACACGTTCAAGCAAGGTGGTGGCTTCAGCGTCGAGCAAGAGCGCTGGACCGAAGCACGCAAACTGTTCGACTCGCTGGCTGTGGACGATGCGCAGACTTGCGAAACCATCGCCGAAGTCTACGAGCAGTGCGGTGAAGTGCTGGATCCGCACACCGCCATTGGCGTCAAAGCTGCACGCGAATGCCGACGCAGCCTGGACATCCCGATGGTGATCCTCGGCACCGCGCATCCGGTCAAATTCCCGGATGCAGTGGAGAAAGCCGGTGTAGGAAAAGCACTCGAACTACCTGCACATCTTTCTGATTTGTTTGAGCGAAACGAGCGCTGCACCGTTCTGCCAAACGAGCTGAAAGCCGTGCAGGCCTTTGTCAGCCAGCATGGCAACCGCGGCAAGCCGCTTTAAGCCTGCAAAAGCTGTCACATTTTGAAGCCCGTCTCCTGACGGGCTTTTTTGTTTCTGCTGCCACACTGCTCGGGTTTTCACCCACGAAGGACGGGTGAGTCGATCACGAAGGAAGTGGCAATGCTGTTTTATAGAGGTTTGAAACCGGCACTGGGCTGGTTGTTCTTGTTCGGATTGCTTGGGTTGATGCGCTGCAGTGTGGCGGCGCAACTGGCGCTGAATGATGACGTTATGGCACTCAACGTCGAGCCTGTTGAACTGGACGCACACGAGCGCCAATGGATTCGCGACAATCCGCGGGTAACGGTAGCGTCGGTGCAATACCCGTTGTATCTGTTCCAGGATGAACATGGACAGTGGAGCGGTTTGAACAATGATGTGCTCAAGCGCGTCACTGCGATGACCGGGTTGAAGTTCATGCATCAGGAGTCGTTTTCCACCGATCACATGCTGGAGCGTCTCGAAAGTGGCCAGGCGGACATCAGTACGACCCTGGCGATGAGCGATGAACGCAAGGCGTTTCTGGATTTCAGCCACGCCTTCGGTGGGGCTGGCTGGGTGTTTGTCGGGCGCGCCGGTGCGCCGTCGGTAGAGTCACTGGAGCAGCTGGCCAAACGGGTGCTGGTGTTGCCGGCCCGGCACGCCCTGGAGGATGTCATTCGCCGCGATTACCCGTCGATCGAGATCCGTTCGGTCAAGACTTACGCCGAAGCGCGGGCATTGGTCGAAAGCGGCGAGGCCTACGCGACGATCGAGAATGAAATCGGAGCGCAACTGTACCCGCTGGGGCTGCTTAAGGTGGGTGGCTTGGTGGAAGGCAAATGGGAGGCTGATCATCTGGCCGTGCGCAAGGGCATGCCAGAGCTATTAAGTATTCTCAACAAGGCACTGGAGGCCTTTCCCGCTCCCGAGTTACGCGCCATTCGCCTGAAGTGGCTGGAGGGGATCTCGCTCAAGCCCGTCCCCACGCTCTGGCAACGGATGATTGAGTGGGGCTGTTGGGCAGCGGTGATCCTCGGTGTGTTCGGCTCGCTGTCGCTGGTGTGGAACCGCCGCCTGACGGTGGTGATCAAGCAACGTCGTGCTGCCGAGAAAAGTCTCGGTGATCAATTGGCTTTCCAGTACGCACTGATCGACTCCATGCCTGATCCGATGTTTGTCCGTGATCTTCAGGGGCGGCTGGTCATGTGCAACCGCAGCTATGAAGAGGCGCTTTCGGTACGTCAGGATCAGGTGCAGGGGCGGTTGTTGATGGAGGTCGATGCGCTGCCAGAAGCAACCGCGCGCATGCTTCACGACGAATTCATGGTGCAGTTGCGCACGCGTAAGTCACGTTTCAGCAAGCGGCAATTGCTGTTCAAGAACGGTACGCGGGAGGTCTATCAGTGGACGGTGCCGTTTTACAGTGTCGACGGCAAATTGCGCGGACTGCTGGGCGGCTGGACGGACATAACCCAGCGCCGGGCGGAGAGCGGGTGCCGATGTCTGCATTGAAAATGGGAAATGTCCTATAAGACGCGGCTACTTTTCCGATGGGAGGCTTCAAAGGGCTGCCCTACAGTGAGTGGCAACTGCGGTGAGAGTCCGCGATTGTCGCTTCAGAGGTCGCCCATGCGCTCGCTTAAAGTCCTGATTCTTGAACCCAATCCGTTCCAGCTGATGGCGTTGCACCAAATGCTCAATGCTATCGGCATTTATGATGTCCTGACCGCGTCATCGCTGGCATCGGCCTTATGTTCACTGGGGCATCGTGGCGTGGTCGATATCGCTATTTGCGATCCGCAGCTCAAGGGCGGTGATGGCCTGGCCCTGATCCGGCACGTAGCAGTGGAGCGCGAAGCGCGGGCGCTGATCCTGCTGGGCGCGGTGGCGCCGAGCGTGCTCAACGACCTCCAGCCGTTGCTGTGCGAGCATCGGTTGCGACTGCTGGGGCGTCTGCAAACACCTGTTTCGGCGGTACTGATGCGCAGTTTGCTGGACAGCTACCTGATTTCTCCTTCGATGCCGGTCGAGGCCTGAAGCGGCCGGTTATTTTTCTGTCATCTTTGCCGTGCATGCTCTGACAGACCGGTGACACCTCCGTGACACGCCGGTGCTGGCGAGCGGAATGCAGAACTTTCTTCTCGGGCCGGTGGTCATTTACTGTGGACACGCCCCAGACACAATGTTTTCGGACTATTGAGTGGAGATCGAGATGGAAAGTATCAGTCTATTGCTCGGTGAGGCTCTGAGCCCGTATCAGGTTTCTTTGTCTCCAAGCGGTGCCCACGGTGAATGCCTGGTGACCTTGAAGAACAGCAACGGCGCGATTGTGGTGGAGCGCCAATTCAACCCGGCGCAGTTGACCGACAAGCGTCAGTTGACCGATGTCGTTGACGGCTTGCACCGCGACATTCTGATTGCCGAAGGACGCCTGGAGCCCTGTGTGATTGCGGCCTTGCGTAACGCGGCTCTGGACAAGCGTCCGGCGCTCTGAAAATCAAACATCTATTGTGGGAACCTTCCTGCATCCCTGTCAGTCAGACCCCATGACAGCAGGATCAAGCATTGTGCTCCGGTGCTTGTCGCTTGCTGTTACGGGCCTTATGCAGGCCACGTTTAACCCCGAGTCGTCTCCCCACTTCTCGGGGTTTCTTTTTGTCTGCAATTTGCTCAGGGCGCCGCTTGTTGCTTGAAGAATGATCGGGCCTGTTCGAGGTAATCGCTTCGCATCGCCGGGTCCAGCCAGTCGGCGTACAACTGGTTCAGTTGATCGTGGGGAAGGGTGCGCAGCAGTTGGTTTATTTCGCTGATTGCCTGACGGCCCTGGTGTGTGTCGGAGCAGCCGATGTAGCCCGACAGATATTTACCGGTGCCGCGGATCGGATAAAACAGCAACTCGTCTTCGGCGATTTGCGCCAGATGAGCCTGATAACGAATTTCTGGCCAATAGCCCAGCACCACCTGTAATCGCCCCAGGCGCTGCATCATCAGCAGACTGTTCAGGGCGTCATTGCCGTAATGAGGTGTCAGTGCGTTGCGAGGTGCCTGGCGCAGCAGGTCATCGACCATTTCACCGTAACTGCGCTCAGCCACGACACCGATTTTCTCGTTGCCATTGGCCAGGAGCGCTGCCAGATCGATTTCACCCTCCACGAGAAACGGCGCCAACACTTCGCGATCTTTCTGACGCACCACCAGCCCATTACTGACGGCGCGAAAGGCCGGGATGGAGTACGCGATCCATTGCGCCCGCTCTTTGCTCCAGATCAGCGACGGGTCGCAGGTGAAGGAGGCTTCGTGAAGCATCTGAATGCCTCGGGCTCGGTTGACCCGCATCAGCTGGTGTTCGTATTGCGGCATGCCGGCGATCAGCATCGGCATGAGGTGATCAATGACGCCCTGGCCCTTTTTCGGGCCTTCGAAAATAGTCAGCGGTGGCAAGTCGCGCAATAACCAGGTCAATGTCGGTTTCGCCTGAGCCCAGGCTGGCAAGGTCAGTAGAAACACCAGGCCGAACAGCCGCCACGTCCACCACTGGTGGGCGCGGTTGGCGTCCGGTGTTGGCAGGCGTTTCAGCTCAAATGGCTCCGTCTTCGCGCAACCGGGCGATCTGCTTTTCGTCGTAGCCAAGCTCGTGGAGTACCTGCGCATTGTGTTCACCGAGCTGCGGCCCGACCCATTCGGAGGAGCCCGGTGTCTCTGAGAGTTTCGGCACGATCCCCGGCATCTTGAAGGGTTTCCCGTCCGGCAGTCTGGCGTGAAGGAACATTTCTCGGGCTAGATACTGCGGGTCGTTGAACATGTCTTCGGCGCTGAATATCCGGCTGACGGGCACCTCGGCCTGATTAAGCAGATCGAGCACGCTTTGCAGAGGCAGCGAATTGACCCAACGATCGATCACGCCATACAACTCGTCGCGGCGCTGGTCGCGACCGTCGTTGCTCGCCAGTGTCGGATCGTTAGCCAGGTCTTCACGGCCGATGATCAGCATGAAGCGTTTGAAAATCGCGTCACCATTGGCGCCGATCTGCACGTGCTTGCCGTCGGCACTGGTGTGGATGGAGGAGGGCGTGATGCCGGGCATAATGTTGCCGGTGCGCTCGCGGATAAAACCGAACACGTCGAACTCCGGCACCATGCTTTCCATCATCGCGAAAATCGCTTCATACAAGGCCACATCGACGACCTGACCGGTGCCACCGTTGACTTCGCGATGACGCAGAGCCATCAGCGCGCCGATCACGCCCCACAACGCGGCAATCGAATCGCCGATGGAGATCCCGGTACGCACCGGTGGCCGGTCCTCGAAACCGGTGATGTAGCGCAGACCGCCCATGGACTCGCCGACCGCGCCGAAGCCGGGCTGATCTTTCATCGGCCCGGTCTGACCGAAACCGGACAGGCGCACCATCACCAGTTTTGGATTCAGCGCGTGCAAGGTGTCCCAACTCAGGCCGAGTTTTTCCAGGACACCGGGACGGAAATTCTCGATGAGGATGTCGGCTTCGCTGAGCAGTTGTTTCAGGATCGCCAAACCGTCAGGGTGTTTGAGGTTCAGCGTCAGCGACTTTTTATTGCGCGCCTGGACAAACCACCACAGCGACGTGCCTTCATACAGTTTTCGCCACTTGCGCAATGGATCACCGCCGTCTGGCGACTCGATCTTGATCACTTCAGCGCCGAACTCGCCGCAAATACGCGAGGCAAACGGCCCGGCAATCAATGTACCCAATTCAATGACTTTCACACCGCTGAGCGGTTTGTTGGCGGACGGCATACTGAATCCTGTAGGACAAGGCTAAGCAGATACAGCGTTTTAACATAGCCGGCTGTCAGACGCCGCAGGTTGATCGCCATCAATTCGATGATTGCCTACCGCATCGGTTAGACTTGCCGACTTTCCTCGTATCAAGAAGCCCGTTCATGGCCCAGCCGTCCACTACCTACAAATTTGAACTGAACCTCACCGACCTCGACCGCAGTGTCTACGAGAGCGTCAAGCAGACCATCGCCCGTCACCCTTCGGAAACCGAAGAGCGCATGACCGTGCGATTGTTGGCCTACGCCCTCTGGTACAACGAGCAGTTGTCGTTTGGTCGTGGTCTGTCAGACGTGGATGAACCTGCACTGTGGGAAAAGAGCCTGGACGACCGTGTTCTGCACTGGATCGAAGTTGGCCAGCCTGATGCCGATCGCCTGACCTGGTGCTCGCGCCGCACCGAGCGCACCAGCCTGCTGGCCTACGGCAGCCTGCGTGTCTGGGAAACCAAGGTGATCCCGGCGATCAAGAACCTGAAAAACGTCAACATCGCTGCAGTCCCGCAAGACGTGCTGGAAACCCTGGCCAAGGACATGCCCCGCGTTATCAAGTGGGACGTGATGATCAGCGAAGGGACGATCTTCGTCACCGACGACCGTGGTCAGCACGAAGTCCAGTTGCAATGGCTGCAAGGTGAGCGCGGCTGATCCCGCGTCACCACCGGAATAATCCCACGTAATCAAGAGAAGTCTCCGTCACCCCATGCGTATCGAACCTCGCCAACTGCCTGCCACTCTGCCTTTTCTCGGTGATCTGCCGCCGCTGTTGACCCGCTTGTACGCGGCGCGGGGCGTGCAGTCCGAGGCTGAGCTGGACAAGAGCCTGGCGCGGTTGATCCCGTTCCAGCAGCTCAAGGGCATAGACGCAGCGGTAGACCTGCTGGTGACGGCGCTGGAACAACGTCAGCGCATCCTCATCGTCGGCGATTTCGATGCGGACGGCGCGACGGCCAGCACTGTCGGCATGCTCGGTTTGCGCTTGTTGGGCGCGGCGCATGTCGACTATCTGGTGCCGAACCGCTTCGAATATGGCTACGGCCTGACCCCGGAAATCGTCGAAGTTGCGCTGACCCGCGAGCCGCAATTGCTGATCACCGTCGACAACGGCATCTCCAGTGTCGAAGGCGTGGCCGCCGCCAAACGCCACGGCCTCAAAGTGCTGATCACCGATCACCACTTGCCCGGTGATGAGCTGCCGCAGGCCGATGCGCTGGTCAACCCGAACCAGCCCGGTTGCGAGTTCCCGAGCAAGGCGCTGGCCGGCGTCGGGGTGATTTTCTATGTGTTGATGGCATTGCGTGCGCGCCTGCGCGGCCTCGGCTGGTATGAAAATAAACCGCAGCCGAACATCGGTGAACTGCTCGATCTGGTGGCGCTGGGCAGCGTCGCCGACGTGGTGCCGCTGGACGCCAATAACCGGATTCTGGTGCATCAAGGCCTTGAACGCATTCGCGCCGGTCGCGCACGGCCGGGGATCAAAGCGATCCTTGAAGTCGCCAAGCGTGACGCTGCACGCATTACCTCTACCGATCTCGGGTTTATCGTCGGCCCGCGTCTGAACGCGGCCGGGCGTCTGGATGACATGAGTCTGGGCATCGAATGCTTGCTCACCGCCGACGCCAACCTGGCCCGGGAAATGGCCGCGCAACTGGACGGCATGAACCAGGATCGCAAATCCATCGAGCAGGGCATGCAGCGTGAAGCGCTGGCGCAGCTCAAGGACTTGCCGGTCGAGTCGATGCCGTTTGGTTTGTGCCTGTTCGATCCCGAGTGGCACCAAGGTGTGATCGGCATTCTCGCGTCGCGGATGAAAGAGCGTTATTTCCGTCCGACCATTGCTTTCGCCGATGCGGGCGATGGTTTGCTCAAGGGCTCGGGGCGTTCGGTGCAAGGCTTCCACATTCGTGATGCCTTGAGCGTGGTCGCGGCGCAGCATCCAAACCTGATCGCCAAGTACGGTGGTCACGCAATGGCGGCCGGTCTGACCTTGCCGCAAGAGAATTTTCCGCTTTTCGCCGAGGCCTTTGACGCTGAGGTGCGTAGGCAACTTCGCGAAGAAGACCTGACCGGGCGCATGCTGACCGATGGCACGCTGGCGGTTGAAGAATTCCACCTCGAACTGGCCCGCGCCTTGCGCCACGCCGGGCCTTGGGGACAGCACTTCCCGGAGCCGCTGTTTCATGGCGTGTTTCAGTTGGTCGAACAGCGAGTGGTCGGCGAACGGCATCTCAAAGTGGTGCTGAAGAGCGAATGTGGCTCGGTGAAGCTGGATGGCATTGCCTTTGGCGTTGATCGCGATATCTGGCCGAACCCGACGATTCAGTGGGTTGAACTGGCTTACAAGCTCGACGTTAACGAGTTTCGGGGTAACGAGACCGTTCAGTTGATGATTGCCCACATCGAACCGCGCTGACGCCTTCGCGAGCAGGTCGAATCGTCGCACCGTCGCTCCCACAGGGATGTGCATTCCAAAATGTGGGAGCGGGGTTACTCGCGAGAGCGTCCTTTCACACACTGAATCACTCTGAACCCTCCTTTATCCCCGGTTGTCGACTAGGCTCTAAGCACTGCTTGATTGGCCTTGTGACGTCTTGTCGAATTTTTTGCCCGCGGGGGCGGGTGCTGCACCTTTTTCCTGTCACTCGTCGACTATTCAAACAGAACCCTGGAGCCTGCCCACTGATTTGAGAGGTGCCCCATGAGTCTGCTGCTTGAACCCTTCACTCTTCGCCAACTGACCCTGCCCAACCGCATCGCTGTATCACCGATGTGCCAGTACTCGAGCGTCGATGGCCTGGCCAACGACTGGCATCTGGTGCACCTCGGTAGTCGCGCGGTGGGTGGCGCCGGTCTGGTATTCACTGAAGCCACAGCCGTCACGGCCGACGGGCGCATCACCGCCGAAGACCTCGGCCTGTGGAACGACGAACAGATCGAACCGCTGCAACGCATTACCCGATTCATCACGTCCCAAGGCGCAGTCGCCGGCATTCAATTGGCTCACGCCGGGCGCAAGGCCAGCACCCATCGGCCGTGGATCGGCAAACATGGCAGCGTCAAACCGGAAGATGGCGGCTGGACACCGGTCGGGCCGTCGCCGATTGCTTTCGATCCGCAGCACACTCAACCGAAACAGCTCGACGAAGGGCAGATTGCTGACGTCATTCAGGCATTTGTCGATGCCGCCAAACGCGCGCTGAAGGCTGGGTTCAGTGTGGTTGAGGTGCATGCGGCGCATGGGTATCTGCTGCATCAGTTTCTTTCGCCGCTTAGCAATCAGCGCCGCGATCAGTACGGTGGTTCGTTTGAAAACCGCATTCGTCTGGTACTGCAAGTTACCGAAGCGGTCAGGGCGGTCTGGCCTGAGGAATTGCCGGTGTTTGTCCGCGTATCCGCCACCGACTGGGTTGAGGACGGCTGGAACCCGGATGAAACCGTGGAGCTGGCGCGACGCCTGCACACCCTTGGCGCGGATCTGATCGACGTGTCGTCGGGCGGGACAGCGGCCAACGCGGAAATTCCGGTGGGGCCGGGTTATCAGACGCGTTTCGCCGAGCGTGTGCGTAAGGAGTCAGGCATCGCCACCGGCACTGTGGGAATGATTACCGAGCCGGCGCAGGCCGAGCACATTCTGCGCACCTGTCAGGCCGACATCATCTTCCTCGCGCGGGAGCTGCTGCGTGATCCGTACTGGCCGTTGCATGCCGATGATGATCTGGGTGGACGCAAAGCGGTGTGGCCGGCGCAGTATCAGCGCGCGACTCATCGGAATCAGCCGATTCATGAGTCTGATTTGCGCGATTGAGTGTTAGCGATAAAGCAAAAAGCCCCGGTCAGTGATGGCCGGGGCTTTGTTTTTGTCTGATGATTGTATTTTGCCTGTGCTGCCGCCTTCGCGAGCAAGCTCGCTCCCACAGTTGATTTCGGTCGATCGCCGGATTTGTGACCGACGGATTCAATGTGGGAGATTCTATGGTTGAGGGGAAGCCCTCAACTGACTTTTGCCTGATA
>NZ_JBSVXS010000141.1:0-12849 GCF_054070155.1 Pseudomonas sp. SDT291_1_S447 | reverse complement strand
GGAAGAATTGTGTCTGAAACACCGCTATCGCGAGCAGGCTCACTCCTACAGGGGATTTGCGTGCTTACCAGGGAATCGTTTCGCCCTTGTAATTGATGAAGTGATGCCCGCCCTTGCCGGTGTACGCATTCACCTGATCGATCAACCCACGGGTGCTGGTCTCAACGTCAAGGTCAGCACCTTCACCGCCCATGTCCGTCTTCACCCAACCCGGATGCAGCGACAACACCGTCATCTTCTGCTCGCCCAATTGCGTGACAAAACTGTTGGTCATCGAATTCAGCGCAGCCTTGCTCGCTTTGTACAACGCCAGCTCCGGCGCGTCCGGCACGGTCACGCTGCCGAGCCCGGAACTCATGAACGCCAGCACGCCGCTGCCGTCACGGATCTGCCCGACAAAACGCTGGGCCAGATTGATCGGTGCCACCGCGTTGGTGAAGAACAACTGACCGACTTCGGCCAATGTAGCGCCGCCCGGGGTCTGATCGGCCGGGCCTTTGACCCCGGCGTTGACGAACAGCAGATCAAAGGTTTCGCCCTTGAGCTGTTGGCTCAAAGCGATCACCGCTTGCTGATCGTCCATGTCGAGTTTCTCGATCCGCACCTTGCCCAGCGCTTGCAGCGCCTCGGCGTTTTGCGGATTGCGCACGGTGGCGGTGACTTGCCAGCCGTCGGCCAGCAGGGTTTTCACCAGACCGAGGCCCAGGCCCCGGGAGGCGCCGATGATCAGTGCGTTTTTTGCAGACATGAGGGGCTTCCTTGATGGATGAGGATCATGGATTCAATGGACAGGCCTGACCGAGGCGAAGTTGCAACTCCTGCCGCAGCGCATCCAGCTCGCACATGCGGGTTTCGATCAGTTGCAGTTTGTCGCGTAGCAACTGCGCCACGGCGTTGTCCGGATCGGGGGCGTTCCACAACGCCGCGACACTGTCGCCGATCTCGCCGAGGGTAAATCCCAGGCGCTGCGCGGTTTTGATGTAGAGCACCAGTTGCACCATCTCCGGCGGATAGTCGCGATAACCGTTGGCACTGCGTTGCGCCGCAATCAACCCGCGCTGCTCGTAGAAACGCAGGGTGTCACGGCTGACGGCGCTGGCCTGGGCTAATTCACCGATGCGCATGCTGGCTCTCAAAAGAAGTATTGACCCTGGAGCATACTCCAGGCTTTACCGTGGATGCTCCCTGAATTTCTGGAGCATGGATGATGTGGACTTCAACGCAGTATCGCAATGTGGTGCGCGGTAGCGCCTGGTATGACCTGATCGTCACGGCAGCGTTTGCCACGCCGTGGAGTTTTGCCGCTTTGCATGGTTTTTTGACCGCGCTGAATTTACCCGGCGAACTGCCGGCGTTTCAGCCTGTGCATATGTTGATGGCGAATCTGCTGGGTTCGGTGGTGTGTGTTTGGGCGGTGCTGCGGATTCGTGATCCGCAGGCGCTTTATGGACGGTATGACGCGGTGGCGCGGTTTCTGTTTGCGGCTTGGCAGGCGTATGCCTTGTTGCACGGTGCCAGTTCGATTCTGATTGTTTTCCTGGTCTTCGAACTGGCGTGGGGCATTGCTCAAGTATTGCCTGTTGAAAAGCCATCGCGAGCAGGCTCACTCCTACAAGGGAATTGTGAACCCGATCCAATGTAGGCCTTCGCCTGCTCGCGATAGGGCCAACAAGGTCACTGCATCAATGCCCCGCCTGCCAAGGCTGCCCAAGCGACACCGGCGCATACAACCGCGTGCGCAACGCATCCCGCGACAACAACACCAGCACCACAATCGTCGCGACATACGGCAGCATCGCCAGCAAACTCGACGGAATCGCCAGCCCCAACCCCTGCGCCACCAAATGCAGGATGCTGGCGAGGCCAAACAGATACGCCCCGAGCAACAACCGCCATACTCGCCAACTGGCAAATACCACCAGCGCCAAGGCGATCCAGCCACGCCCGGCGGTCATGTTTTCTGCCCACATCGGCGTATACGCCAGCGACAAATAAGCCCCGGCCAACCCGGCCATCGCCCCGCCGAACAGCACCGCCAAGGTGCGCACGGTCAACACCGGCAAGCCCATCGCACTGGCCGCATCCGGATTTTCTCCGACCGCTTGAATGATCAACCCGACACGACTTTTGATGATCACCCACGCCACCAGCGCAAACAGCACGAACGACAGATACACCAGCAAATCCTGGGCAAACAGCATCCGCCCAATCAGCGGAATGTCACTCAGATAAGGAATCGCCAGCGGCTCAAAACCGGCCAACGGTTTACCCACCCAAGCCGCGCCGACAAAGGTCGACAGCCCGACACCAAAAATCGTCAGGGCCAAACCGGTCGCCACCTGATTGGCGTTGAACACCAGCGCCACCAAGGCAAACAGTGACGACAACAACATCCCCGCGAGCATCGCCAGCAACACGCCGAGCCACAGGTTGCCGCTGTTCAGCGCGACGATAAAACCGATCACCGCGCCAAACAGCATCATCCCTTCCTGCCCAAGATTGAGCACACCGCTCTTCTCGCAGATCAGCTCACCCAGCGCCACCAGCAACAGCGGCGTGCCGCAACGCACCATGGCGTAGAAAATATTGCTCAACAGATCGATATCCATCACAGCGCTCCAGCGGTTACGGCGGTGGTCGACGTGCGCTTCACCCAGCGCAGATTCAGGCGTGGCCGATAGAGAATCAGCACGTCACTGGCGAGCAGGAAAAACAGCATCATTCCCTGAAACAACTGGGTGATCGCTTGCGGCAGGTTCATCGTCATTTGCGCGCTCTCGCCACCGATGTACAGCAGCGCCATCAACAGACTCGAAAACAGAATCCCGATTGGATTGAGTCGCCCGAGAAACGCCACGGTAATCGCCGCATAGCCGTACCCTGGCGACACCTGCGGCACCAATTGGCCAATCGGCCCGGTGACTTCGCAAACGCCGGCGAGCCCGGCCAATCCGCCGCTGATCAACAGCGCCAGCCAGATCAAACGCTTCTCGCGAAAGCCGACAAACCCCGCCGCACGCTTGTCCAGCCCTAGCACTTTGATCTGGAAACCGACAAAGCTTTTCTGCAACAACACCCACACCACGACCAGCGCGAGCAGGGCGAAATACACCCCGGCATGCACGCGGCCATCCTCCATCAACAACGGCAAACGACTGGCGTCGCCGAACATCGCCGACTCGGGAAAGTTGAACCCGGCGGGATCTTTCAGCGGCCCGTGCACACAGAACAACAGCAGGTTCAGCGCGATGTAATTGAGCATGATGCTGGTGAGAATTTCGTTGGCATTGAAGCGCGTGCGCAACCACGCGGTGAGCCCGGCCCACGCCGCGCCAGCGAGGGTGCCGGTGAGCAGAATAAATACCAGCGCCCAACGACTTTGCATGCCGATGATGTTCACCGCCAAGGCACTACCTGCGAGGGCGCCGAGGAGCAATTGCCCCTCAGCGCCGATGTTCCAGATCCGCGCCTGATACGCCACTGCCAAGCCCAACGCGCAAAGCAGAATCGGCAGCGCTTTGACCAGTAATTCGGAGACGCCATACAAGTCGCTGACCGGCGCGACCAGCAGCGTGTGCAAGGTCTGCAGCGGGTCGTGGCCGAGGGCGATAAACAGCAGCGAGCCGCAACCGAGCGTCAGCGCCGCCGCCAGTAACGGCGAGCACCACAGCATCAAGCGCGATTGCTGGCCACGGGGTTCGAGGGAAAGCAGCATGTGTATAACTCCGTTAAACCGTGGCGGCTGAAAGTGAATGATCGAACTGGCCGGCCATCCAGCCACCGACGTCGCTGAGTTGGGTATCGCCCGTGTTGTGCAGCGCCGACAAACGTCCACCGCACAACGCACCGAGGCGGTCGCTGATCTGGAACAGTTCGTCGAGGTCTTCGGAGATCACCAGGATCGCCGCGCCGGCATCGCGCAACGCGATCAGCGCGCGGTGAATGGTCGCGGCAGCACCGACGTCGACGCCCCAGGTCGGGTGCGCGGCGATCAGCAGTTTCGGTTGCTGGAGAATTTCCCGGCCAAGGATGAATTTCTGCAGATTGCCGCCGGACAAACTGCGCGCGGCGGTTTGCGTGTCCGGGGTTTTCACGCCGAAACGCTGAATGATCTGTTGGGCGAGGGCTTCGACTTTGCCGCGTTCAATCAAACCGTGGCTGACCAAGCCTTGTTGGAACGCGGTAAGCAGAGCGTTATCGGCCAGACTCAATTCCGGCACCGCGCCATGACCGAGACGTTCGGCAGGCACGAATGCCAGACCCAGTTTGCGTCGTGCATCGGGACGTAAGTCGGCGACGTGTTGCTCAGCGAATCGAATGGTTGCCGCTTCGACCCGAGGCAAGGTTTGTTCGCCACTGAGCAGGGCGAGCAATTCATCCTGACCGTTGCCCGCGACCCCGGCGATGCCGACGATTTCACCGCTGCGTACTTGCAGATTAATGTCCGCCAACGAGCAACCAAACGGGTCCGGGTTATGCCAACTCAAACCCTTCACCTGCAAAAACGCCACGCCGCCGCTGACCTTCGGATAGTCGCCAATCAACGCCGCCGCTTCGCCAACCATCAACTGCGCCAATTGCTGATCCGAACATTCGGCAGGCACGCAATGCCCGGCCACGCGCCCACCGCGCAAAACCGTTGCGCTATGACACAAGGCGCGCACTTCACCAAGCTTGTGGCTGATAAACAGAATGCTGCAGCCTTCAGCAGCGAGGCGGCGCAGAGTGATGAACAACTCGTCGGCCTCTTGCGGCGTCAGCACCGAAGTCGGTTCATCGAGAATCAGCAGGCGAATGTCCTGCATCAGGCAGCGAACGATCTCCACCCGTTGCCGCTCGCCGATCGACAGGCTGTGGACAAGTCGTTCCGGCTCCAGCGCCATGCCGTAGCGGCGCGACACTTCGCGAATCTTTGGTTCCAGTTGTTTCGGTGTGCCGGCCGCTGCGCCCATTGCCAGGGCAATGTTCTGCGCCACGCTGAGGGTTTCGAACAGCGAAAAATGCTGGAACACCATGCCGATGCCTAACTGCCGCGCCTGTGCCGGGTTGCGGATGTTTACCGGCTGACCTTGCCAGAGCATCTCGCCGGCATCGGCCTGGGTGACGCCGTAGATAATTTTCATCAAGGTACTTTTGCCGGCGCCGTTTTCACCGAGCAGTGCATGGATTTCCCCCGGCGCGATGCTCAGATCGATGGCGTCATTGGCCAGACAACCGGGGTAGCGTTTGCTGATATGGCGCAATTGCAGGCGCGAAGTAAGAGGGGCGATTGGCATGACAGGCTCGACTTGCTTGGAGTTGTGCCTGTGGATAAAGCAATTTCCTGGCCATTGAGTCAGGAACGCGAGCGGGCCGCGCGTGCGAGTGCCTGAAGCAGAGCATTGCCTTCAAAATTGGCAGGGCTTACGGCACCAATTCAGAGCAAAGCCGTTGATCGGGCTCCAGTTTTGCCCGTCGGCAACTGATCAAAAAACGAGCAAACCCTTGTGGACTAGGCAGCACCTGCGACTGCGCCAGCCATGAACGGGTTATCCACAGGTTGCTCCACAGTTATTGTGCGCAAGCTGCAAACCCGGGCATAAGCACTGCGGTGCTTTCTTCTAATGGTGATAAACCGCGCTAACTGACTGTTTCTGTTTGAAAAATTCGTTTCGTCGGGTGAATTGAACGAAAAGTGAACAAACCGCGCAAAGCCACGTGACAGAAGGGTTACAGCGGAATGTGCTCAGGTTATCCACAGTCGGGTGCACAGCAGATGTGGGCAAGTCTGTGGAATAAGGAAAACGGGGAATGCCCTAAAAGATCGCAGCCTTCGGCAGCTCCTACAGGGGAGCGCATTTCAAGTGTAGGAGCTGCGGAACGCTGCGATCTTTTGATCTTGCTCTACCGCTGCAACAAAATCCGCCCACGGCTCAAATCAGCAAGTTGCGTTTGCAAGACATCGATCTGCACTTCCCCCACAGCCAACTTCAACTCAACGCCGTTTGCCGTGAAGTTTTCTTCGACAACCAATCCACCCAAGTCCGCCACCCGCAACTTCACCAGCGCCAATTCGGCAAACCCGCAGGCACAACTCAACGGCACGCGGCTGATCAACTCGATCTTCGCAGCGGTTTGCAGGCACTTGTTCGCGCCACCGCCATATGCCCGGGCCAAACCGCCCGTACCGAGTTGAATGCCGCCGTACCAACGAATCACCAGCACCGCGACCTGATCACAATCCTGCGCTTCAATCGCCGCCAATATCGGTCGCCCAGCAGTACCACCCGGTTCGCCGTCGTCATTGCTGCGATATTGATCGCCGAGCTTCCACGCCCAGCAATTGTGCGAGGCATTCAAGTCGCTGTGTTGCTCGAAGAACGCCTGCGCATCAGCAGGGCTGCCGATCGGCGTGGCGAAGGTGATAAAGCGGCTTTTGCGAATCTCTTCGCGGTACTCGCAAAAACCGCTGAGGGTGAAAGGCATAAACGTCTTATAGAGGAGGAGTGAGGCCGCAGCCTTTGAGAATGATGCGGATCAGGTTGTTGCCGGCGTCTTCCATATCCTGCTTGGTCAGCTTGCTGCGACCGCTGACGCGGCAGATCTGCGTGGCGAAATCGGCGTAATGCTGAGTGCTGCCCCACAACAGGAAGATCAGGTGCACCGGATCGACCGGGTCCATTTTGCCCGCATCAATCCACGCCTGAAACACCGCGGCACGGCCAGTGAACCAGGCGCGGTAATCCTGATTGAAATATTCCGTCAGGCATTCACCGCCGCTGATCACTTCCATCGCAAAGATCCGCGAGGCCTGTGGCTGACGACGGGAGAATTCCATCTTGGCGCGAATATAGCGAGTCAGCGCTTCGGCCGGATCGTCCTCGGCGGTGAGGGTATTGAAGGTGCTGTCCCACAGCTCGATGATGTTGCTCAGCACCGCCACGTACAAACCGAGTTTGTTGGTGAAGTAGTAATGCAGGTTGGCTTTGGGCAACCCGGCATTCTGCGCAATGGTGTTCATGCTGGTGCCTTTGTAACCGTGACGGGCGAACTCGTCTTCGGCGGCTTTGAGGATGGTCTCTTCGTTCTTCTGACGAATGCGGCTGGCGGGTTTGCCGCCATGGGCTGGGACTTCAAAGGTCATAGGCACTTCCGGGTTTGTCTGTGGGTGCAACCAGTTGCGTTGATAGCGCACCCACAGGCATCCGACAAGTCTTTGCGCGATAAAACCGTTACGCCTGTTCGATCTTGTTCAGCGAAGCGTGCGCTTCAGCGGCCTCGGTTTTCGACTCCGGCAGCAGCAGGCACAGGATGATTGCGGTCAGGCCGCCGCTGGTGATCGCTGAATCAAACAGGTTCTGCACCAGTTTCGGCAACAAGTGCAGCAGGTTCGGTTGTGCGGCAATGCCCAGGCCGACGCCGAACGACGTGGCGATGATCAACATGCTGCGTCGATCCAGCGACGACTGCGCGAGGATGCGCACGCCGGCAGCGGCCACCGCGCCGAACATCACCAGAGTCGCGCCGCCGAGTACCGGTTTTGGAATCTGCTGCAGCACCGCGCCGATCATTGGGAACATACCGAGACAAAACAGGATCGCGCCGATGTACAGACCAACGTAACGACTGGCGACGCCGGTCAGCTGGATCACACCGTTGTTCTGCGCAAACGTGGTGTTGGGGAAAGCGCTGAAGGTCGCGGCGATCATGCAGCTCACGCCATCGCCGAGTACGCCACCGCGCAGGCGGCTTATATAAGAAGGGCCACTGATCGGTTGGCGAGCGAGCATGCAATTGGCGGTGAGGTCGCCGACGGTTTCGATGGTGCTGATCAGATAAATCAGCGCGACCGGCAGGAAAGCCGTCCAGTCGAAGCTGAAGCCAAACTTGAACGGTGTAGGAAAACTCACCAGCGGCAAGTCAGGCAAAGGCTGCGGCACCAGTTTCCCACTGAACCACGCGGCCAGGCTGCCCAGCAGCAAGCCGATGATGATCGCCGACAAGCGCACCCATGGTGTATTCGAGCGGTTGAGCAGAATGATCGTCAGCAGCACGAACACGCCCAGCGCCAGATTGCCTGGCGCACCGAAGTCCGGCGCATTGAAACCGCCACCCAGATCAGTGATACCGACCTTGATCAGGCTGATGCCGATCAGGGTGATAACGATCCCGGTCACCAGTGGCGTGACCATGCGACGCAACTGACCGATAAAGCGGCTCAAAACGATTTGCACCATCGCGCCGAAAAAACACACACCGAAAATCATCGCGAGAATGTCTTCCGGGCTGCCGCCACGTTGCTTGACCAGAAACCCGGCTGACAGCACCGCACCAAGAAAAGCAAAACTGGTGCCTTGCAGACAGATCATTCCCGCGCCAATCCCGAATGGCCGCCGCGCCTGAATAAACGTGCCGACGCCGGAAACCATCAAGGCCATGCTGATCAGGTATGGCAAATGCGCGGTCAGCCCGAGGGCCGAGCCGATCACCAATGGCGGGGTGATGATGCCGACGAAACTGGCGAGCACGTGTTGCAGCGCCGCGAGTGTTGCGGCGAGTGGTTTGGGGCGGTCGTTGAGGCCGTAGATCAGGTCGCTGGACGATGCGGAATCTGGCTGCATGGCTTAAGGCTTCTTGTTGAAGGATCGAGGTTGATCCTGCTTTGCAAAAAGCTGTCCACTTGCTCAGGTTATTTGTCGAATTTGTCGCCAAGGCCCAACGCCGGCGGGCCTCGGAGGATTTTCAGCGCGTTGCCGCCAGACTCTCCAGAAAGCTTTCCAGCACCAAATGAGGGCGGCGCCCCTTGCGCGTGACCGATGCCAGACTCAAATCGTAAAACCGCGTTCCTGCTTTCAAAGCACGCAAACGCCCCTGCTGCACCCAAAGACTGGCGTAATGATCCGGCAAATACCCAATATAACGCCCGGTCAAAATCAGAAACGCCATGCCTTCACGGTCAGAAGCACTGGCCGTGCAATTGAGCGCCTGGTAATGCGCCTGAATCTCCGCCGGCAACCGGAACGTCGGCGCAATCGCGTCCTGACTGTTCAGGCGTTCGTCATCGAGTTGTTTGTCATCGACGTAAAACAGCGGATGACCCACCGCGCAATAAAGCAGCGAACGCTCGCTGTACAACGGCTGATATTCCAGTCCCGACAACGCACTGGCCTGCGGCACTACGCCGACATGCAAACGCCCATCGAGCACGCCTTGCTCGACTTCATTCGGCGCAATCATGCGGATCTGGATCTGCACATCCGGCCCGCGTTCCTTCAACTGAGCGAGGGCGTGGGTGATGCGCATGTGGGGCAGGGTGACGAGGTTATCGGTCAGGCCAATGATCAACTCGCCGCGCAAATGCTGGTGCAGGCCGTTGACCTCGGTGCGGAAACTTTCCAGCGCACTTAATAGTTGCAGCGCCGATTGATACACCTCGCGACCTTCTTCGGTCAGCGAAAACCCCGCGCGCCCACGCTGACACAGACGCAAACCGAGGCGCTGCTCCAGATCGCTCATCTGCTGACTGATCGCCGAGCGACCGATGCCGAGCACGGTTTCCGCCGCCGAGAAGCCGCCGCACTCCACCACGCTGCGAAAAATCCGCAGCAGGCGAATATCAAAGTCACTGACCTGGGCCAGCGGATCGGGGCGACGGCTGCTCATTTTATTGTTCTCATTGTTTAGCAAAGTTCTAACTGAAGGTTAGAAGAGTTGAATTTCACAGACTTTATCCGCGTGGCAATTTAGCTGCAACAACGCTTTCTATCTCCCTGACGCTTATGCCCTGCGAGGTTTTGCCCGATGAACATGCCTGAAAACGCGCCGTCGCCACTGGCCAGCCAACTGAAGCTGGACGCGCACTGGATGCCGTACACCGCCAACCGTAACTTTCAGCGCGACCCGCGTTTGATCGTTGGTGCCGAAGGCAGCTGGTTGATCGACGACAAGGGCCGCCGGGTATACGACTCGCTGTCTGGCCTGTGGACTTGTGGCGCTGGCCACACCCGCAAGGAAATTCAGGAAGCTGTCTCGAAACAGTTGGGCACCCTCGATTACTCGCCCGGCTTCCAGTACGGCCACCCGTTGTCGTTCCAGCTGGCCGAGAAAATCACCGAGCTGACCCCGGGCAACCTCAACCACGTGTTCTTCACTGACTCGGGCTCCGAGTGCGCCGACACCGCGGTGAAAATGGTTCGTGCCTACTGGCGCCTCAAAGGTCAGTCGACCAAAACCAAAATGATCGGCCGTGCCCGCGGCTACCACGGCGTGAACATCGCCGGCACCAGCCTTGGCGGCGTCAACGGCAACCGCAAGCTGTTCGGTCAGGCGATGATGGACGTCGATCATCTGCCACACACGCTGCTGGCCAGCAACGCTTTCTCCCGTGGCATGCCGGAGCAGGGCGGTATCGCGCTGGCCGATGAGCTGCTGAAGCTGATCGAACTGCACGACGCTTCGAACATCGCCGCCGTATTCGTAGAACCTATGGCCGGTTCCGCCGGCGTACTGGTGCCGCCGCAGGGTTACCTGAAACGTCTGCGCGAAATCTGCGATCAGCACAGCATTCTGTTGGTGTTCGACGAAGTGATCACCGGTTTCGGCCGTACCGGCAACATGTTCGGCGCCGACACCTTTGGCGTGACCCCGGACCTGATGTGCATCGCCAAGCAAGTCACCAACGGTGCGATCCCGATGGGCGCAGTGATTGCAAGCTCCGAGATCTACCAGACCTTCATGAATCAGCCGACGCCGGAATACGCTGTGGAATTCCCGCACGGCTACACCTATTCGGCACACCCGGTGGCCTGCGCCGCAGGTCTTGCAGCACTCGATCTGCTGCAAAAGGAAAACCTGGTGCAAAGCGTGGCGGAAGTCGCGCCGCATTTCGAAAACGCGCTGCACGGTCTGAAAGGTTCGAAGAACGTTATCGACATCCGTAACTTCGGTCTGGCGGGTGCAATCCAGATTGCCGGTCGTGACGGCGACGCTATTGTGCGTCCGTTCGAGGCGGGCATGGCCCTGTGGAAAGCCGGGTTCTACGTACGCTTCGGCGGCGACACCCTGCAGTTCGGCCCAACCTTCAACAGCAAGCCGCAAGACCTCGATCGCCTGTTCGACGCGGTCGGCGAAGTGCTGAACAAGCTCGACTGATTTTTCCTTCTATATATACCTACAAAAACGGGCACTCCTTAACGGGTGCCCGTGGACAAGAATTCAGGAGTTTTCGATGAGCGTTATCCCGCATTTGATCAATGGCGAACTGGTGACCGAGAACGGTCGCGCGGTTGATGTGTTCAACCCGTCTACCGGTCAGGCTATCCACAAACTGCCACTGGCCAGCCAGGCAACCATCCAGAAAGCCATCGATGCCGCCAAGGCTGCGTTCCCGGCCTGGCGCAACACGCCACCGGCCAAACGTGCCCAAGTGATGTTCCGCTTCAAGCAATTGCTGGAGCAGAACGAAGCGCGCATCTCGCAATTGATCAGCGAAGAACACGGTAAAACTCTGGAAGACGCCGCCGGTGAACTGAAGCGTGGCATCGAGAACGTCGAGTTCGCTTGCGCAGCGCCGGAAATCCTCAAGGGCGAGTACAGCCGCAACGTTGGCCCGAACATCGACGCATGGTCGGACTTCCAGCCGCTGGGCATCGTTGCCGGGATCACCCCGTTCAACTTCCCGGCCATGGTGCCGCTGTGGATGTACCCGTTGGCGATCGTCTGCGGCAACTGCTTCATCCTCAAGCCGTCCGAGCGTGATCCAAGCTCGACACTGCTGATCGCTCAGTTGCTGCTGGAAGCCGGTCTGCCGAAAGGCGTGATGAGCGTAGTACACGGTGACAAGACTGCAGTAGACGCGCTGATCGAAGCGCCGGAAGTCAAAGCGCTGAGCTTCGTTGGTTCGACGCCGATTGCCGAGTACATCTACGCCGAAGGCACCAAGCGTGGTAAGCGCGTTCAGGCACTGGGCGGCGCGAAAAACCACGCAGTGCTGATGCCGGATGCCGATCTGGATAACGCCGTCAGCGCACTGATGGGCGCGGCTTACGGTTCCTGTGGCGAGCGCTGCATGGCGATTTCGGTTGCCGTTTGTGTAGGCGATCAAGTGGCCGATGCGCTGGTGGCGAAACTGGTTCCACAGATCAAAGCGCTGAAAATCGGTGCCGGCACTTCGTGCGGTCTGGACATGGGCCCACTGGTAACCGGTCAGGCCCGCGACAAAGTCAGTGGTTACGTTGATGACGGTGTGGCGGCGGGCGCGACCCTGGTGGTCGACGGTCGTGGTTTCAGCGTGGCCGGTCATGAAGAAGGCTTCTTCCTCGGTGGCTGCCTGTTCGACAACGTCACTCCAGAAATGCGCATCTATAAAGAAGAGATCTTCGGCCCGGTCCTGTGCATCGTTCGTGTGAACAGCCTGGAAGAAGCAATGCAACTGATCAACGATCACGAATACGGCAACGGCACCTGCATCTTTACCCGTGACGGTGAAGCGGCGCGTCTGTTCTGCGACGAGATCGAAGTCGGTATGGTTGGCGTCAACGTGCCGCTGCCGGTGCCGGTGGCTTACCACAGCTTCGGCGGCTGGAAGCGTTCGCTGTTCGGCGACTTGCATGCCTATGGTCCGGACGGTGTGCGTTTCTATACCCGTCGCAAGGCGATCACTCAGCGCTGGCCGCAGCGTGCCAGCCATGAGGCTTCGCAGTTCGCGTTCCCTAGCTTGTAAGTAGAAGAGCAATGCAATGAAGGCCGCCCCCTCGGGGTCGGCCTTCGTGTTTCCGGGGTTTTTTGACCGATGTGACAGAATTATGAAAATAGGTGTTGACGGCAGATTTCAGATGTCTATAATTCGCCCCACTTCCGGCGCAGTCGAAA
>NZ_JBSVXS010000140.1:0-12888 GCF_054070155.1 Pseudomonas sp. SDT291_1_S447 | reverse complement strand
GTTGATTGCCTTCGCGAGCAGGCTCGCTCCCACAGGGGAGTGCGGTGCAAATGTGGGAGCGAGCCTGCTCGCGAAGGGGGCGCTCGGTCAGTGCAAAAAACTGCTGCCTCGTGCTCTGCTAGAATCCGCCCCATCAACAGCCTGAGACTCCCCCATGAGCGAGCCGATTCGTCTGACCCAATACAGCCACGGCGCCGGTTGCGGCTGCAAGATTTCCCCGCAGGTGCTGGAAGTGATTCTGGCCGGCAGCGGCGCACAGAACCTTGATCCGAAACTGTGGGTCGGCAATGCCTCGCGCGATGACGCGGCGGTGTACGAGATCGATGCCGAGCGCGGAGTGGTCTCGACCACGGACTTTTTCATGCCGATCGTCGACGACCCGTTCGACTTCGGCCGCATCGCCGCGACCAATGCGATCAGTGATATCTATGCGATGGGCGGTGATCCGTTGATGGCCATCGCCATTCTCGGCTGGCCGGTCAATGTGCTGGCGCCGGAAGTGGCGCGCGAAGTGATTCGCGGTGGCCGTGCGGTGTGTGATGCGGCGGGCATTCCGCTGGCGGGTGGGCATTCGATCGACGCGCCAGAGCCGATCTTCGGCCTCGCTGTCACCGGTCTGGTGGAAAAGCGCCACATGAAACGCAATGACACCGCCACCGCCGGTTGCCTGTTGTACCTGACCAAACCGCTGGGCATCGGCATCCTCACCACCGCCGAGAAGAAGGGCAAATTGCGCGCCGCTGACGTTGGCGTGGCCCGCGACTGGATGTGCACCCTGAACAAACCCGGCAGCCGCTTCGGCAAACTCGCCGGCGTCACGGCCATGACCGACGTCACCGGTTTTGGTCTGCTCGGGCATCTGGTGGAAATGGCCGATGGCAGCCAGCTCACCGCACGCATTGCCTACGACCGCGTGCCGCGTCTGGACAGCGTCGAGTATTACCTCGATCAGGGCTGTGTGCCCGGCGGAACGCTGCGCAATTTCGACAGCTATGCGAGCAAGGTCGGCCGCGTGCAGGAGTTGCACAAACGCGTGCTCTGCGATCCGCAAACCAGCGGTGGCCTGTTGATCGCCGTTACCCCCGAAGGCGATGCCGAGTTCCTCGCCGTCGCCGCCGAACTGGGCCTGAACCTTGCGCCAATCGGCGAACTGGTTGAGCGACAGACGAACGCAGTCGAGGTGATTTGATGCTCCGCGACTGCACCGACTACCGTGACATTTTTCTCAATGACCGGCCAATGATGGATGCCCGTGCGCCGGTTGAATTTTCCCACGGTGCGTTCCCCGGCGTGGTCAATCTGCCGCTGATGACCGACCGTGAGCGCGAACAGGTGGGCACCTGTTACAAGCAGCACGGACAGCAAGCCGCGATTGCCTTGGGTGAGCGGCTGGTGTCCGCCGAGGTTCGGGAGCAGCGCATTCAAGGCTGGGTCGAGTTTGCCCGTAACAATCCTGATGGCTATTTGTATTGTTTTCGCGGCGGCCTGCGTTCACAGATCGTCCAGCAATGGATCAAGGACGAGGGCGGCATCGATTACCCGCGTGTCGGCGGCGGTTACAAGGCCATGCGCACATTCCTCCTGGAAACGGTCGATCAGGCTGTTGCCGAGTGCGAACTGGTTCTGCTCGGCGGCATGACCGGCACCGGCAAGACCGAAGTGCTGGTGCAGTTGAGCAATGGCCTGGATCTGGAGGGCCATGCCAATCATCGGGGTTCGAGTTTCGGCAAGCGCGCCACCGGGCAACCGACCAACATCGATTTCGAAAACCGCCTGGCCGTTGACGTGCTGAAAAAACGCGCCGGTGGGATCGGGCAATTTGTTCTGGAGGACGAGAGCCGGGTGGTCGGCAGTTGTGCCTTGCCATTGCCTTTGTACAGGGGCATGCAAGCGGCACCGCTGGTATGGCTGGAGGACAGCCTCGACAATCGGGTCGAGCGAATCCTGCAGGATTATGTGATTGAACTGCATGCCGAATTCGTTGCGATGCATGGTGAGCAGGGCTTTGCGCTGTACGCCGAACGATTGATTTCCAGCCTGAACAATATTCAGCGTCGACTGGGTGGCGAGCGTTATCAACGCATGTATTTGCAGATGGAAGCGGCACTGGCCGAACAGGCGCGCAGCGGTTCGGTCGAGCTGTTCCGTGAGTGGATCGGCGTATTGCTGCGCGATTACTACGACCCGATGTACGTGTTTCAGCGCGAGAAGAAAGGTGGGCGGATCGAGTTCGCCGGGGAGCGTGGGGCGGTGCTTGAGTATTTGCGCGAGCGGGTCAATCAGAAAGTTTGACGTTGTAGCGGCTGGCCTCTTCGCGAGCAGGCTCGCTCCCACATTGGATCTGAGTGAAATACAAATCCCCTGTGGGAGCGAGCTTGCTCGCGAAGGGGCCGGTTCAGGCCATACAAAACTCAGGTCGGACAGGTTTCCTTGCCATGATCCAGGCCCTGCTTGTAGCTGTGGCTCTGCAGGCTGGCCTTGCCGTTGTGCCAGGTCAGGGTCAGTACGTACAGCGAGTCAAAATCGTTGCCCGCCCAGTCCTCGGTGATGTTCTGTTTCTCGCCGACCGCGTTGCCCGCCACCTTGTTGATCAGCTCCGGCAGATAGCCGTGGGACCAGGCGGTGTAGATCGTCGAGTTGTGATACTTGTCTTCCAGCAGTTCGCGGGCCAGGTCACTGGTGTCGTTGGCCGAAAACTCGATATTCACCGGCAGGCCGAGCTTGATCGCGGCGGGGCTGATGGTCATCAACGGGCGAATGTAGCTGTAGGAATTGTCCAGCTCTCCTTCCTCGACATTGCGCGTCGGGTTGGCGGCGAACACGTAATCGGCCTTGCCGAACTTCTCTGGCAGCAGCGTCGACAGGTCGATGGCGCGGTTCAGGCCCTGGCAGTTGAGCTGGCCGAGACCGCCCTCGGGCTTCTCCGCGTGGCGCAGGAACACCAGCGTCTGGGTGCCGTCCGCTGGCTGCGCGCGGCTCTCACTCGACTCAAGCGACAGGAACAGCGCACTGACGGCCAGCAGGGAAGGCAGGGCCACATACGCGCGATGTTTGAAACGTTTGGCGAAACGCATAAGGTTCGTCATCAAATAGAAAGTTCTTCAGCTGATTCAATTAAGGCTGACAAACCTTTACACCGCGGGCTCCCAGCACCGGGTGTTTTCCCTGTCGTGAACAGCTTCCTCTGCGAGAAAGACATAGCTCAGAGTCCTCTGAGGCCCGTTGGTTCGATCCGAGCGAGTGCGTGGCACTCTAACGGCATCTTTCAAGGGCTTGGACGCAGGTTAGCGACAGGATGTTACCGTTCGTGTAGGCGCTGCAGCAGGCCTACATTATGATCAGGCTTTAATTTGTGACTGGATGCTTCCCATGACCGATCTGTCCGCGTTCCCGATCACCCAGAAATGGCCGGCGCAGTACCCAGACTGGATTCAGCTCTATTCCTTGCCCACGCCCAACGGCGTCAAAGTCTCGATCATGCTCGAAGAAATCGGCCTGCCGTACGAGCCACACAAGGTCGCTTTTGACAGCAATGACCAGTTGTCGCCGGAGTTCCTGTCGCTGAACCCAAACAACAAGATCCCGGCGATCCTCGATCCCCATGGTCCCGAAGATAAGCCGCTGCCGCTGTTCGAGTCCGGTGCGATCCTGATTTATCTGGCCGACAAAAGCGGCCAGTTGCTGGCCCAGGAAGGCGCGCTGCGTTACGAAACGATTCAGTGGCTGATGTTCCAGATGGGCGGCATCGGCCCGATGTTCGGCCAGCTCGGGTTCTTCAACAAATTTGCCGGCAAGGACTACGAGGACAAACGTCCGCGTGATCGTTATGTCGATGAAAGCAAACGCCTGCTCAAAGTGCTCGACGGTCGGCTCGAGGGCCGTGACTGGATCATGGGCGAGCGCTATACCATTGCCGATATCGCCACGTTCCCGTGGGTGCGTAATTTGATCGGGTTTTATGAGGCCGGTGATCTGGTGGGCATCAGCAACTTCCCGAACGTTACCCGTGTGCTGGAGCGATTCGTCGCCCGCCCAGCGGTGGTTCGCGGCCTGACCATCCCCTCGTAATCTCAGGGCTGTACACATAACCCTGTGGGAGCGAGCTTGCTCGCGAAGGCGTCGTGTCAGCCAGCATTTCTATTGCTGATACACCGACTTCGCGAGCAAGCTCGCTCCCACAGGGGATTTGTTGTGTCACAGCGATTATTGCACCCCCGGTAATGCACTCTTGATTGATCCAGGTTTGTACCCCAACCCCTGCAAGGCATAAGCTTCGCCCCCTACGACTTTCGTCTCATCTGCCGTTTTCAGGAAAGGCCCCCATGTCCAGTCAGTTCCCCGAAGCACGTCCCCGCCGTCTGCGCCGCAATGCGAGCCTGCGCAGCCTGTTCCAGGAAACCGAATTCAGCCTGAACGATCTGGTCCTGCCGATTTTCGTTGAAGAAGAAATCGACGACTTCGTGCCGATCAAAAGCATGCCCGGTGTGATGCGCATTCCCGAGCGCAAACTGGCCAGCGAAATCGAGCGTTATGCCCGTGCTGGCATCAAGTCGGTGATGACCTTCGGCGTGTCCCACCATCTGGACAGCAACGGCAGTGACACCTGGCGCGAAGAAGGCCTGGTCTCGCGCATGTCGCGCATTGCCAAAGATGCCGTGCCGGAAATGATCGTCATGTCTGACACCTGCTTCTGCGAATACACCGATCACGGCCACTGCGGCGTGATGCACAACCATGAAGTCGACAACGACCAGACCCTGATCAACCTCGGCAAGCAAGCTGTGGCGGCGGCCCGCGCCGGTGCTGACGTGATCGCGCCGTCGGCGGCGATGGACGGTCAGGTGCGAGCGATTCGCCAGGCGCTGGACGCGGCCGGGTTCACGCAGATTCCGATCATGGCCTACTCGACCAAATTTGCTTCGGCACTCTACGGCCCGTTCCGCGAGGCCGGTGGCAGCGCGCTGAAGGGCGATCGCAAAAGCTACCAGATGAACCCGATGAACCGCCGCGAAGCCCTGCGCGAATCGCTGCTCGACGAGCAGGAAGGCGCCGATGCGCTGATGGTCAAACCGGCCGGTGCGTACCTCGACATCATTCGTGATATTCGTGAAGCCTCGAACCTGCCGCTGGCGGCGTATCAGGTCAGCGGCGAGTACGCGATGATCAAGTTCGGCGCACAGGCCGGGGCGATCGATGAGGATCGTGTGGTGCGTGAAAGCCTGGGCGCGATCAAGCGGGCGGGTGCTGATTTGATCTTCACTTACTTTGCGATGGATCTGGCATTGGCCGGTATCTAAGCAACACCGCAAATCCAAATTGTAGGAGTGAGCCTGCTCGCGATAGCGTCTTGTCAGTCAACATTAATGGCGGCTGATACACCGCTATCGCGAGCAGGCTCACTCCTACAGGGGATTGTGGTGTGTCAGGGGCAGTTGAAGTAAGGCCGGATGCCGTGATCGCGGAAATAGCGATCGATCACTTTCGGATCCGCGCTGTTCTCGGCAATCGCCACATACGTATCCGGGCGCAGCAGATAAAAACCGTTACGCCCCAACCCCGCCGTTTCAAACGCCGGGCGCCAGTCGAACACGTGCAGCGGCAAATGATGTTCCTGGCACCAGGCGATCATTTCGTCGCTGGTGTCGCCGTACACATGCACCTGCCAGCACGGCTGTCTGAGCGGTTCGTAGTTATCCCCCTCACCATCATGCGCCCACGGCAAGCGGTCGCCGCCATGCACATGGCCGGCCGCGCCCTGGCTCAGCGGCATGCCGCGATAGTGGAGGGTGACTTGCGACACCGTGCGAAAGAGGAACTCGCGACTGGCCTCGAACGAGGCCATTTTCGGGATCAGAAACGGTGCCACGCGCATGCGCAGCAGATCGGCCATGCGCCCCTCGGCGGTGACGAAACTGAAGACTTTATCGGTGGTCGACACCAGCCTGCGGGCGAAGGCAATGCGTTCGGTTTCGTAGCTGTCGAGCAGGCTTGGTTCGGCGGCGCCGCCAAGCACTGCGGCGAGTTTCCACGCCAGGTTGATCGCGTCACCGATGCCGGTGTTCATGCCCTGACCACCCGCCGGGCTGTGCACGTGCGCGGCATCGCCGAGCAGAAACGCGCGACCACTGCGAAAGTGCTCAGCCACGCGGTGATGCACGCGGTAGGTCGAGAACCAGTGCACGTCTTCGATATGCACTTTCAGGTGTTCGATGGCGCGGCTGCTGACATCGGAAAACTCCAGGGTTTCGGCGCGATCCGCACGTTCATCACGCACAGTGCCGATCAGCCGCGCGCGGCCTTCGCCGGCCAGTGGAAACACGGCGAGAAAGTCCGCTTCATCCAGATCCAGGTGCAGCTCGCCGTTCATTGCCGGGCCGCTGGCCTTGACGTCGGCGACGTAGAAAATCTGCTGATAGGTGCCGCCGGGGAAACCGGTATCAAGGCTTTTGCGCACCACTGAACGGGCGCCATCACATCCCGCCAGATAACAGGCCTGGCAGATTTCCTGTTCACCATCGGCCAGGCGCAAATGCGCGGTGAGGCCGTCGCCGGTTTCCTCGAAACTTTCCAGCATAGTGTCGCGTTCGACCGTGACGCCGTAGTCTTCGAGGCGCTCGATCAGCAGCCGTTCATGTTCATGCTGCGGGAAGATTTCGACGAACGCGTAGGGTGTCAGGCCTTCGCCGATGCGGTTCAGTGGCAATTGCGCGACCGGTTTGCCGTTGACCCAGAAATTCGCCGCAGCCACCCGATGGCCGTTGCGCACGATGGTGTCGGCGAGGTCCAGTTGTCGGTACAGCTCAAGGGTACGCGCCTGTACCGCCAGCGCTCGCGAAGTGGTGCCGGGTGCGGAGGTTTTATCGATGATGCGCACGCGCACGCCAAGTTTGCTCAGCCACAGGGCCAGCACCAGACCGGTGGGGCCGGCGCCGATGATCAGGACGTCGCTACGGTTCATGGGCCTGTCCTCCGTTTGCTGTGGAGCAAGTATGGATCAGAAGGAGAGGGTGGCCAGTTGATCGGCCAGACGGGGATGTCTTGATGGTGTTCGGCTGGGGTGCTGTTGTGTGACGTAAATAGTAGCCCCTCACCCCAGCCCTCTCCCGAGGGAGAGGGAGCCGATTGGTGGGCTTTTCAAGTGTGCGTTCAACTCGGTGGCACACGTCGGCGTAACTCGAAAGAACACCACGTCAGTCCCCTCTCCTTTGAAAGGCGAGGCGGAAAGGGAGCCGATTTGGGTGCCTTTCAGAACCTGAGTACGACTCGGTGACACACGTCGGCGTAACTCGAAAGAAAACCCCGGGCAGTCCCCTCTCCTTTGAAAGGCGAGGGGGAAATGGAGCCGATTTTGGGGCCTTTCGAAACCTGAGTTCGCCGCGATGGCACACGTCGGCGTAACTCGAAAGAACACCGCTATCAGTCCCCTCTCCCTCCGGGAGAGGGCTAGGGTGAGGGGCTTTTCAGCTTTAGAAATCAATAGTCCCGGACAACTTCGCCACCCGCGGCTCACCCTGAGTCAGATAACCACCCTGAGCCGATTCCCAATACTTTTTGTTCGCCAGATTCTCCACGCCCAGACGCACGGTCACGTCCTTCTCCGAGACCTTGAACGCATAACGCGCGCCGGCATCGAAACGGTTCCAGGTCGGCAGGCTGAGGTTGTTCGCCGCGTCAGCGTACTGGCCGCCAGTGCGCAGCATCCGCGCATTCAGCGCTACGCCTTGCAGGCCGGGCACATCCCAGTCGGCGCCGGCGTTGAACTGGAAGGTCGGCACACCGATCGCGCGGTTGCCGTCGTTGGCGCCGTTGAGGGTGTTCTTCAGTTCGGTGTCCATCAGGGTCAGACCGCTGATCAGACGCAGGCCCTGGATCGGCTCGCCGAACACGTTCATTTCCACACCTTTGTTGACCTGCTCGCCTTCACGTACGTAGGTGCAGGTAGTGGCGCTGTCGATTTCGCAGTAACCATCGCTCGGCTGTTCGATGCGATAAACACCCAGGCTGGCGCCGTAAGTGCCCATGTCGACTTTCACCCCGACCTCGGTCTGTTTGGAACGCGCGGGCGCATAGACTTCGTTGCCGTTGGTCACCCGGAAACCGCCGGAACTGGTCGGCGAGGTAGGGCCTTGGGCCAGGCCTTCGATGTGGTTGGCGTAGAACGACACGTGTTCCCATGGTTTGAACACCACGCCGTACACCGGCGTGGTGATCGATTCATCGTAGCTCGACTTGCGATCGCCGCTGCCCCAGCTGGCGTAGTTGTAGCCTTGCACCACCAGTTGCTGGCGACGCAGGCCGGCGGTGACCAACAGGCGATCATCGAAGAAACCGAGGGTGTCGGAAATCGCGATACTGCGGTTGAAGGTCTTGCCGACGATGCCTGGATCATTCAAATCGCCACCGGCAAAGTTGCCGACCGGCGACGGTGTTTGCACCGGGTGATAGATGTTGTTGGCGTATTGGGTCAGGTCGAAATCATAGGCACTGCGCTGTTCGGCCCAGATGCCGGTCAGGCCGAAGTTGAGCTTGTGGCTGACCGCGCCGGTGTTGAATTTGCCGTTGAGGCCGGCCATCACGCTGGTGTTGTCTTCATCGTGGGGGACGAACGAACCGGTGGTAAACGAAGCGCCGCTGTTGCCAACCAAAGTGGTCGAGTTGTAGCGCCCGACTTCACGGGTGTGCTTGGCGCCGCCAGCGGCGTAGGCGGTCCAGTTGTCGTTCAGGTCGTACTCGGCGCGGAGCATGCCGAAGGTGTCTTCGATGTCGGTGTAGCCCCACTTCGGCGCGTAGTTGGTATCGGCCGATGGCGCCTCCGGAATGTGCGTGGCGGTGCCGAGGTTGACCGAGTTGCGGCCACCGTTGACGCGTTCTTTCTGATAGGCGAAGTCGCCGGAGATGCGCAGGGCGTCGCCGCGATAATCGAGGCCAATGGCGAACAGCTTCGAACGCTGGTTTTCGTGATCGATACCGGTGTCGCCTTCGCGCTGCGACAGGTTGATCCGGGCGCCGAAGCGGTTGTCTTCACCGAAACGTTGGCCGATGTCGAAGTGATGACCGATACGACCTTCGCTGTTGATGTCGGTGGTGTATCGACGCAGTGGCACGTCGCCGGCGCGTTTTGGCTGCAGGTTGACGCCACCGCCGATGCCGGAACCGGTCGGGGTCACGCCATTGATAAAGGCGTTCGGGCCTTTGAACACTTCCACGCGTTCCAGCGCATCGGTGGAAATGATCTGCCGTGGCAGCACGCCGTACAGGCCGTTATAGGAAATATCGTCACCGTTCAGCGGCAGGCCGCGAATCATGAAGACCTGCGCCTGGTTGGAGAAACCCGAGGCCTGACGCACCGACGAATCGTTGAGCAGCACATCGGCGACGTTTTCGGCCTGCTGATCCTGAATCAATTGTTCGGTGTAGGAGGCGGCGCTGAACGGCACGTCCATCATGTCCTGGTTGCCCAGCACGCCAAGTTGACCACCGCGGGCGACCTGACCCCCCGCGTAAACCGGGGGCAGAGCGTTGGGCGTCGGGGCCTGGGCGTTGACGTTGACGTCGTCGAGCACCAGCGCTTTGGTATCGCCTTCAGCGGCGTGGGCGGCGACTGTCAGGGAGCACAGCAGGGCGAGAAGCGTCGGGCGAAACGGGACGGCGAGTCGAGCTGGAGCGGGCATGTAGGGACCTGGAGGCACGCGGCCGGTGAGAAGAATAAGGGCGGCGCGGGAACTCCTTGCGCAAATGCGACTCCAGGTGCAAATGATAGATTTTCTCAGTAACGTTTTGCAATCAGTTTGTCATCAGTCTTGGAAAGGTCTATTTCGCGGCACTTGGCGACACAGGGAGATGAGCATCAAGGGAACAGCGCCAAATCAGCGCAGTCCTAGCCTGCGCCACACCATTGAACGTATGGTGAACCCGGCACAACGGACTGGATGAAGTTTCATGCACAACTTTCGATTACCGATCACCCTCGCCGCACTGCTGGTGCTCGCCGGTTGCGCGGGGCAGCGCAGTCAGGAACCGGTGCCGCGTGCGCCTGCCGAAGTGAAGGCCGAGATTGTGCGGCTGATGCCGGCCAAGACGGCCGATCGGCAAGGCTGGGCCACCGACATCTACGCCGCGTTTGCCGCGCAGAACATCAGCCCGACCACGCAGAATCTGTGTTCGGTGCTGGCCGTGGCCGAACAGGAATCCACCTTCCAGGCCGACCCCACGGTGCCCGGCCTGGGCAAAATCGCTCGAGACGAAATTGACCGCCGCGCCGCCAAAGTGCACATCCCCAGCCTGTTGGTCAGCGGTGCTCTGCAAGTGCGCTCAACCAACGGCAAGACCTACAGCGAGCGCCTGAATGCGGCGCGCAGTGAAAAAGAACTGAGTGCAATCTTCGATGATTTCATCGGCAGGGTGCCGATGGGCCGCACGCTGTTCGGCGGCTTCAACCCGGTGCACACCGGCGGGCCGATGCAGGTCAGCATCGAATTTGCCGAACAGCACGCCAAGGATTATCCGTACCCGGTGGACGGCACAATCCGCCGTGAAGTGTTCAGCCGTCGCGGAGGCATGTATTTCGGCATCGCGCATTTGCTCGGCTATCCGGTGAGTTACCGCGAGCCGCTGTATCGGTTTGCTGATTTCAACGCTGGTTGGTACGCCAGTCGCAATGCCGCATTTCAAAACGCGGTCAGCCGCGCTTCGGGCATCCCGCTGGCGCTCGATGGCGACCTGATCCGCTACGACTCGATCATGCCCGGTGGCACCGAACTGGCAGTGCGCACCCTCGGCAAGTCGCTGGGCATGCGCAACCCGACCATTCGCGATCAATTGGAGAAGGGCAAAACCCTGGAGTTCGAAGAGACCAAGCTCTATCAACGGGTATTCGAACTGGCGGAGCAAGCGGAGGGGAAGACGCTGCCGCGCGCGGTGCTGCCGGGGATCGTGCTGCAAAGTCCGAAAATCACTCGCAAGTTGACTACAGCGTGGTTCGCCAAACGGGTGGATGAGCGCTACAAGCGCTGCATGGCCAAGGCCGGATAAAACACACAGACATAAAAAACCCGGCTGACGTGAGCCGGGTTTCTCTGGGTTGTTGCGATGTTCCACTTCATTCAAGCGTTGCGAAGTTCGTTCAAACGATCTGCGCCACCTTCGGCGACAGTGTTGCCTTGCAGACGATCAGAACCATCAGCGGCGACAGTGTTGCCTTGCAGACGATCAGAGCCATCGGCGGCGACAGTGTTGCCTTGCAGACGGTCAGAGCCATCAGCGGCGACGGTGTTGCCTTGCAGACGATCAGAGCCATCAGCGGCGACAGCGTTCTGGTACAGACGATCCGAGCCATCGGCGGCGATCATTGTGTGGGTCGGGGTAGCGGCGAAAGCGTTAACTGCGAAAACCGAGAAAGCGATGCTGAGAAGAGTCTGGCGTTTCATGATGGTGTGCTCCGGGGGTGTTATTGGTTGGTATGGAGCAGATGTTACGCCGCGGATTTTTTATGAGAACTTCATTGCCGTGATGGTGAACATCGACGCCGATGATGGTAGCCAGGACCCGCACGCTAGAGCTTTAAAGTACCTTCACGGCACGCCCGATCGCCTGAATCGGCCCGGTCGGTTTGCCGATTGGCGAGCCGTTGGCGCCCTCCAGTGTCAGCTCGAACAACTGATTTGGTTGCAGTGGCGGCAACTTGTCCAACGGCACCGATAAAGCCTGTCCTGGCTTGACCAGACCCAGCGATACCGGCCCTTGCCAGCCATCAGCCTTGGTCCAGAATTCCAGCGCCTTGTCGGCCGGCACTTCGACCACACCCAGCGGTATCAACTGAATCTCCCGCGAATTGCTCGCCTGAATCACCCAGCCCGGCGCCTTGTCCTGCGGCGCGACCAGCACCACCAGAAAGCTTGGTTTCGGCGTGGTCTGGGTCAGCAGGATCGAACCCAATATCAACGTGGCGGCCAATCCGGCCGCGCTTAACCCGCGCCATAGCGGCAGCAGGTTCCACCATGAAGTTGCGGCTGCTTCCCGCGTCAGACGCCCGACACTGTGCTCAATGCGCGGCCACAACTGCGCCGAAGGTTGTTGCGGTTCGGCCAGATCCGTCAGCTCCAGCAGGCGCCGTTCCCAGGCATCCACCGCGGCACGCAGTTCGGGTTCATTCGGCAAGCGCCGTTGTACTTCGATCCGCTGTTCGGCAGGCAATGTGCCGAGCACATATTCGCCGGCCAGTTCATCGCGTTCCTGTGCCGATTCGCTGGTCATCCCATGCACTCCCGCAAGGCGTTGAGGCTGCGTTTGATCCACGCTTTGACCGTGCCCAGCGGCGTGTCGAGGCGCGCGGCAATCTGCGCGTGGCTGTAGCCATCGATGTAGGCGTGGAGGATGCAGTGGCGGCGTTGCGGCTCCAGTTGTTCCAGGCAACGGTGGATGCGCGCCGAATGAGCGTGGGCGTCGAAGTCGTCATCATCCGCAGCCACTTCGTGAGCTTCGTCGAATGGCGTTTCCCGGCCGTGATCACGCAGCAGATTCAGCGCCAGATGCCGGGTCACGCTGTACATCCAGCCACGCGCCGAACCGCGCGCCGGGTCAAACCCCGCCGCACCGTTCCAGATCTTGATAAACGCCTCATGGACAACGTCCTCCGCCAGCGCCGTGTCGCGCACCAGCCGCTTGGCCACGCCGAGCAGACGCGGGCCTTCCTGCACATACAAATCGCGCAGGGCCGACCGCTCGCCACGGGCACAGGCAGCGAGACGGGCTTCGTAATCGAAAACGGATTCGGCTAAAGGCATGTCGTGCAATCTAGCTCACATTCCGCAAACATCCAGAACACATAATTGCCCTTGTAGGAGTGAGCCTGCTCGCGATAGCGGTGTGTCAGTGACGCATATGTTGGCT
>NZ_JBSVXS010000139.1:0-13158 GCF_054070155.1 Pseudomonas sp. SDT291_1_S447 | reverse complement strand
ATCCCCCAATCAGTCCCCTCTCCCTCCGGGAGAGGGTTAGGGTGAGGGGCTTTTCAAACGGGCAAATAAATCCCGAAGGTATTCATCCCCCGATCACTGCGCACAAACACATCCCCACCATGCATAAGCGCAATCGCCTTGACGATCGCCAGCCCCAACCCATGGTTATTGCCACTGTTACTGCGCGACGCATCGACCCGATAAAAGCGCTCGAACAAGCGTGGCAAATGCTCACTGGCAATCGGCGAACCGGGGTTGGCCACACCAATACTCACCTGATGCTCTTCAACCTCGATTCGCACCTCGATCACCTGTCCCGGCCCGGTGTGCTGCACCGCATTACTCAACAAATTGATCAACGCCCGGCGCAAATGCGCGACCTCGATCTGCACCTGCGCATCGCCGCTGACCTGCACTTCAACCTGCGCATCTTCAAGAATGAAATCCAGATATTCCAACGTCGTCGCCACCTCATCAGCCAACGAAGTGGATGTGAGTTTGGTCGCCTTGTTGCCCTGATCGGCACTGGCCAGAAACAGCATGTCATTGATGATCGAGCGCAGCCGTTCCAGCTCTTCCAGATTCGATTGCAGCACCTCGAAATAATGTTCGGCAGAACGCCCACGGGTCAGCGCCACTTGCGTCTGCCCGATCAGATTGGTCAGCGGTGAACGCAGTTCATGGGCGACGTCGGCGTTGAACGACTCCAGCCGCGAGTAGGCCTGTTCGACCCGTTCCAGCGTCGAGTTGAACGAGTCGACAAACTGCTCCAGCTCCGGCGGGAGCGGCGACAAACGCAAGCGCCCGGCGCGTAGTGGTGGCGCCAGACGCTGGGCTTCATGGGACAGTTTGATCAACGGTTTGAGACCAATCCGCGCCACCCAATAACCCAGCGCCGAAGCCATCAGCACACCGACAATCGCCAGCCCGATCAGCGCGATCAACAGGTTGTGTTGAGTCTCATGAAACGTCTCGGTATCAATGCCGATCATGAAGCGCAGCGGCGGGCGCTGATCCTTGGCCGGCAGTTCGGTCAGCAGCACTTTCAGTGGATAAGGATGGTCGGCCAACTGCAAGTCATGCATGCCCAGCGGGCCTTGGGCGAAGGCACGAATCGCGGCATCCGGCTGACCGTATTCGTAACCCGGATCAGCACTCACCACCCAGAACCGAATACGTTTGTCCTCTTCGCCGAGCAGTTTCAACTTGGCGTTTATCTTCAGCCAATGCTCCGGCGTGCCGAAGCGATTGAGCGCCGATTCGAGCACGCTGTAGCGCGCATCCAGCTCGGCTTCCGGCAGTAATCCCAGACCTTTGTCGACCTGCTGATACAACGCACCGCCGATCAACAGAAACACCAGCAGCGCCACCAGCGTGAACATGCCACTGAGGCGCAGGGCGATCGAATTACTGGACACCACGGCTCTCCAGCACATAACCCATGCCGCGAATGGTGTGCAGCAGTTTCTCGTCGAACGGCCCGTCGAGCTTGGCGCGCAGGCGTTTGATCGCGACTTCGACGACGTTGGCGTCACTGTCGAAATTGATGTCCCAGACCATCTCGGCGATGGCGGTTTTCGAGAGGATTTCACCTTGCCGGCGGGCCAACACGCTCAACAGCGAGAACTCTTTGGCGGTCAGATCCAGACGCGTGCCGGCGCGGGTCGCCTTGCGGCTGATCAAATCTATCCACAGGTCGGCGATGCTCACCTGCACCGGTTCATGGCCGCCACTGCGCCGGGTCAGCGCTTGCAGGCGCGCGACCAGTTCAAGGAAGGAAAACGGTTTACCGAGGTAATCGTCGGCGCCGTCGCGCAGGCCTTTGATGCGGTCTTCGACGCGTTCGCGGGCGGTGAGCATGATCACCGGGGTCTGCTTGCGCGCCCGCAACGCGCGCAGTACGCCGAAGCCATCGAGGCCCGGCAACATGACGTCGAGGACGATCACCGCGTAGTCGCTTTCCAGCGCCAGATGCAGGCCTTCGACGCCGTCGCGGGCCAGATCCACGGTGTAACCCTGTTCCGTCAGACCGCGGTGCAGATAGTCCGCGGTTTTTTCCTCGTCTTCGATAATCAGAACGCGCATGACCCGCCTCAGTCTGTGGTTGCTAGCGCTGGTAAAGGCGCGGGCTTAGGCCGATGGAACAGCCGCTCAAGCCATAAGTATATGACCGGCGTGGTGAACAGCGTCAGCATCTGGCTGACCAGCAAACCGCCGACCACCGCGATCCCCAGCGGTTGGCGCAGTTCGGCGCCGGTGCCGTAACCGAGCATCAGCGGCAGCGCGCCAAGCAGGGCGGCGAGGGTGGTCATGATGATCGGCCGGAACCGCGTGATGCATGCTTCGAAAATCGCATCCTGCGGCGACAGGCCTCGGTGGCGCTGCGCCTCCAGGGCAAAGTCGATCATCAGGATGCCGTTTTTCTTGACGATACCGATCAGCAACACCAGGCCGATCAACGCCATGATCGAAAAGTCCTGACCGCAGATCCACAGCATGATCACCGCGCCCAAGCCTGCCGCCGGCAGCGTCGAAATGATCGTCAGCGGGTGTACGAAGCTTTCATAAAGCACACCGAGAATGATGTACACCGCCACCAGCGCCGCGAGAATCAGCCACGGCTGACTGGCCAGCGAACTCTGGAACGCCTGCGCCGCGCCCTGGAAATTGCCGCTGATCGCCGCCGGCATGCCGATCTCGGCCTTGGCCTGATTGAGCAGAATCACCGCATCACCCAACGCCACGCCGGGCGCGAGGTTGAACGACAGGTTGGCGGCGGGGAACATGCCGTCATGCGCGATCGACAACGGGCCAATGGTCGGCGCATCGAATTTGGCCAGCGCCGACAGCGGGACCATCTCGCCACTCAGCGGTGAGCGCAGGTAGAAATAGTTGAGGCTTTCGGCCTTGCCGCGTTGTTTGGTGTCCAGTTCCAGAATCACGTTGTACTGATTGACCTGAGTCTGGAATTCGTTGATCTGCCGCTGGCCAAAGGCGTCGTACAGCGCCTCATCGACATCGCTCGCGGTCAGGCCGAAACGGGCGGCGGCGCTGCGATCGATGCTGATATGGGTGATGCTGCCGCCCAGTTGCAGGTCGTTGGAAATATCGCGGAACGCTGGGTTGCTGCGCAGTTTTTCCGTGAGGCGTTGCGTCCATGTCGCGAGGGTCGCGCCGTCGTTACTCTTCAGCACGTATTGGTACTGCGCACGGCTCGGGCCAGAGCTGAGGTTGATGTCCTGGCCGGCGCGCAGGTAGAGGACGATGCCGGGGACTTTCATAAGTTGCGGACGGATACGGTCGATGAACTGGCTGGCTGAAACATCACGGTCGCCACGTTTTTTCAGGGCAATCCAGAAGCGGCCGTTGGCGATGGTCTGGTTGCTGCCGGAGACGCCGACTGAATGGGAGAACGCCTGCACGGCCGGATCAGCGGCGACGATTTCGGCCATCGCCAGGTGTTTTTTCACCATGTCGCCGTAGGAAATATCCGCAGCGGCTTCGGTGGTGCCGAGGACGAAACCGGTGTCCTGCACCGGGAAGAAACCTTTGGGGATAAAGATGTAACCGCCGATGGCCAGCGCCAGCGATAAACCGAATACGCCGATCATCAATTTCTGATGCTCGAGGGCGCGGCGCAGGCCTTTCTCGTACCAGCCGAGCAAGCGTTCGCTGAAGCCCGGTTTGGCGTGGGCGTGATGCACCGGTTTGCGCATGAACAACGCCGCCAGCGTCGGCGCCAGGGTCAGCGAGACCACCACGGAAATCATGATGGTCGAGGTCGCGGTCAGGGCGAATTCCTTGAACAGTCGCCCAACCACGCCGCCCATGAACAGCAGCGGAATAAACGCCGCCACCAGCGAGAAACTGATCGACACCACGGTGAAGCCGATCTCGCCCGCGCCCTTGATCGCCGCTTCGCGCATATCGTCGCCGGCCTCCAGATGCCGGTGGATGTTTTCCACCACGACGATGGCATCGTCGACCACAAACCCCACGGCCACTACGATCGCCACCAGCGTCAGGTTGTTCAGGCTGAAGCCGAGGATGTACATCAAAGCAAAACTGGCGATCAGCGACACGCCGAGCACCGCCGAAACAATCAGGGTTGCCGACAACTGGCGCAGGAACAGCGCCATCACCGCGACCACCAGCATGATCGCGATCAACAGGGTGATTTCCACCTCATGCAGCGACGCGCGAATAGTCTGGGTGCGGTCGATCAGGGTTTTAACCTGCACCGAGGCCGGCAGCATCGCTTCGAGACCGGGCAGGGCGGCTTGAATGCGGTCAACGGTTTCAACGATGTTGGCGCCGGGCTGGCGCGAGATCACCAGGTTCACACCGGGTTGATCACCGGCCCAGGCTTGCACGTAGGCATCTTCCGAACCGTTGACGACTTTGGCGACATCGCGCAGGTGAACCGGGGCGCCATCCTTGTAGGAAACGATGAGTTGGCTGTAGTCCTCAGGGTGGAACAACTGGTCGTTGGTCGACAGTGTCGAGATGCTCGATTCGCCGTACAGCGCACCTTTGGCGAGGTTGAGGCTGGTCTGCTGGATCGCCAGACGGATGTCGGCGAGGGTCAGGCCGATCGCTGCGAGTTTGTCCGCCGAGGCTTGTACGCGAATCGCCGGACGTTGCTGACCGGTGATGTTGATTTGTCCCACGCCGTCGATCTGACTGATCTGACGCGAGAGCAGGGTTTCCACCAGGTCGCTGAGTTCGGTGCCGGGCATTTGCGTCGAGCTGACGCTGAGGATCAGCACCGGGCTGTCGGCCGGGTTGACCTTCTTCCACGTCGGCAGCGTCGGCATGTCCTTGGGCAGTTTGCCGGCGGCGGTGTTGATCGCCGCTTGGACTTCCTGGGCGGCGGTGTCGATGCTTTTATCGAGGGTGAATTGCAGGGTCAAAAGGCTGGAGCCGAGCGCACTGCTGGAGGTCATCTGGGTCATGCCGGGGATGGCGCTGAATTGCACCTCCAGCGGCGTGGCCACGGACGAGGCCATGGTGTCGGGGCTGGCGCCGGGCAACTGCGCGGACACCTGAATCGTCGGAAATTCCGCTTCCGGCAGTGGGGCGATTGGCAAGCGCGGGAAGGCAATCAAACCGACCAGCACCAGAGCGATGGTCAGCAGGATTGTGGCGACTGGGTGATCGATGCACCACGTGGAGACGCCTTTGTGCGCCTTCATGGTTTCGGCTCCGCCTGTACCACTTGCGGCGGCTCGCTCATGACTTGCACGGTCGAACCGGGTTTAAGCCGCGACTGGCCGTCGGTGACTAGCACGTCACCGGCCTTCACGCCTTTGATGATGTCCTGGCCGCTGCCTTGATAAACCATCTGTACTTGCACGGCTTCGACCTTGTCACCGTTGACCCGATAAACGAAGTGTTGATCGAGGCCACGTTGTACGACGGTGGGCGGGACGACCAGCGCATCTTTGTCGAGGGCTGTCTGAATTTTTACCGTGACCAGCAGGCCGGGCCAGAGCTTCTGGCTGGCGTTGTCGAATTCGGCCTTGGCGCGGATGGTGCCGGTGTTGGCGTTGATCTGGTTGTCGATCAGGGTCAGGTGCCCTTCGCCGAGCAGGTTGCCGGTTTCGCCATCGGTGTCGGCGCCTATGTAGGCCTTGACCTGCGCGCGTTGCGGGTCGTTGATCAAACCTTGCAGGGTCGGCAGCATTTGCTGGGGCAGGGAGAATTCGACGGCGATCGGGTCGATCTGGGTGACGGTGAACAGGCCTGCGGTGTCGGTCATGCGCAGGAAGTTGCCTTCGTCGACTGTGCGAATACCGACGCGGCCGGTGACGGGGGAGCGGATTTGCGTGTAGGAAAGTTGTACTTGCGCGGCGTCGATCGAGGCTTGGTTGCCTTGGGCGGTGGCTTTCAGTTGGTTGACCAATGCTTGTTGCTGGTCGTAGGTCTGCTTCGAGATGCCGTCGTCGACGGTGAGCAGTTTGTAGCGTTTGAGGTTGACCAGGGCGACTTGCAGTTGCGCCTGGCTTTCGCCCAGTTGGGCGCGGGCCTGATCGAGGCTGGCGCGGATGGAGCGGTCGTCGATGGTGGCCAGTAGGTCGCCTGCTTTGACGAACTGGCCTTCTTTGACGAGGATTTTGGTGAGGATGCCGTCTATTTGTGGGCGCACTACGACGCTGTGTAATGAGAGTACGGAGCCGATGCCGCTGGTGTAGCGGGGGACGTCTTTTGCGCTGACGGCGATCACTCGCACGGGGATGGCGGTGGGGGTGGCGAGTTTGGTGGGGGCGGGTTTCAGGGCGTACCACAGACCTGCGCCTGCGAGGACGATCAATAGGGTGGCGAGCAGGGCTTTGTTCTTTTGGATTCGCATGCGGGGTGGGCGCCGGACGGAGTTTGGGCAGGGTTGTTGTCTTTATAAACCTGTCTGCGGGTCAGTAGGGTGACGGCTAGCTGTCAGCGCTGTCAGTTTCGTTGTGTACATATCCGTTGCTGCGGTAATGGCGGCTTAGGGTTCCGCCCTTACGGCGGGTCACTTTTTCCAGACGCCGAAAAAGTAACCAAAAAGGCTTGCTCCTGCGTGCGGCCCGCTCGCTGGGGCTCGGGGTTCCTTCGCTCCGGGATCGATCCGGGCGCAGCGTCTACGGTTTGCTTCGCTGCACCTCCTCTCGCTGTGTTTGGCTGCGCCAAACGGTCGCTGCGCTCCCACGCCCGGATCAATCCCTCCACTCAGCCTTCCGACGTCGCCCGTGGATCAAGATCAAGAGCAGGCGAGCTGACACTCGGCCTATTGAGTGGTGAAGAGCACGGCGCGCACGGCTTTGGTTTTTGTGGTGCTCTTGCCCCTCACCCAGCCCTCTCCCGAGGGAGAGGGGGCCGATTTGTGTGCTTTTCAGAATCTGAGTTCAACGCGGTATCGCACGTCGGCGTAGCTCTCCCAAACACCACGGTCAGTTCCCTCTCCCTCCGGGAGAGGGCTAGGGTGAGGGGCTTTTGATCTGTTTCAGAATCTGAGCTCGACTCGGTATTTCAAGTCGGCGTAGCTCTGCCAAACGACTCGGTCAGTCCCCTCTCCCTCTGGGAGAGGGCTAGGGTGAGGGTTGGCTTTTGGCTGTTTAAATTTGTGTCAAATAACCAGAACCTTCCCACAAGCTTTTCAGGTTGTCCGTCGGACGTGCGCTCTCTAGTCTTTGGTTGTCGCCGAAAACTCGGCGATCGGGTGTGAGAACCCTGAAAAATTAGTGATTCAGTCCATCAGTCCGCATAATTGCTGGCGGCTTGTCCGCCGCTTGCAAATGCTTCATGGCGGCTGTGTGCGGGCAGACTTCGGTCTGGCCGGTTTCCTATTTTTCCGGTTTCTCACCCCGCACATAGCTGCCACCCACTTCGCCGCGTGAGAAACGGCAAGGGATGGCTCCCATTTGCAAAATAGGGTTTCCAATGACTAAGCCAGTTCCAGATCCATCCATCGATCCCACCACCCCACTCGAAGACGCCATCCGCGCCGACGACCAGATCAAAACCCGCGAAGCCATCAAGCGCGCGCTCGATTTCTACCTCTGCCCCGAACCGGTCAAGCCGCGTCAGCCCAGTACGATGTTCCTCATCCACCCGAACATCGACACCGAAAGCCTGCTCGCCCACGCCTGCGAATCGCTGGCTTCAGCCAATGTCATGGCCGGTGATCTGGCCGATCAGCTCAGTCGCCCGCAGCGCAGTACGGCGCTGGCGATCCAGCAGATCGTCATGCTCGCCGAGCTGGCGGTGAACCGGGCGCTGGATCGGGTTGATCCACAAACGTAATCCGTCTGAACACCGCGTCATCGTTCTTCGCGAGCAGGCTCGCTCCCACCGTTTGAAGCGCAGTCCACCTGTGGGAGCGAGCCTGCTCGCGAAGACGTCTGATTGGGCACCCCATCTCTAACGGCCATTTTTTGTTGAGCAGTCCCAAAAAGGGACCGATCAGTCCCAATCAGGGACCTATTTGCCCACTACGCTTCTCAAGATCCGTCCCTGCACGCGGATAAACATTGTGTAGCCCGGGTTCTCTGGGCCGCTCACCCCGGGAGTGTCTTGAAATGAAGCTGAAAACCGCTCTGCCGTCTGTGCTTCTGTTGCTTCCACTCATAGCCTCCGCCGCGCCTGCCAGTCAATCCGGCGAGATCCGCTTTACCGGGCAAATTGTCGATTCGGGCTGTCAGGTCGGACTGGTCGGGGCGTTTGCTGATCGTGAGTCTCGCCAGATCGAAATCAAACCTGGCGTGAAAGTCGATGTCGACTCCGATCGCAACGCTTGCAGTCATCAGTCGCTGCCGATTTCCATGCGCTACGAAGCGCTGAAGACCTCGACCGACAAAGGCATCGTCATCATCAGTTACCTGTAAACCGTTCGGCGTGCGCTGCAAATCTTCAGGTGCCCAACCTTGGCGCACAGGTATACTGCGCGCCTTCGCGGCTCACTGATCGGGCCCGACTTTTTGCTTTCCGGAGCTTTTATGACTTCCCCGACCCTACCGCCGGTTGACGACGCCGTGAGCGATGTCCCGGCTGAACTGGCCGACACCAGCGATACCAAAGCCGATATCCCGGCCTTCAAATTTCCGTTCAAACCGGGCGAGCTGGCCTCTGCCAAAGGCTCGAACCAGCCGTGGTACAAGAACGGCGCCAAGAATGGCCACACCAAGACCCCGGGGATGGCGCCGCCGGGTACCCGTCGTTCGATGGGCAAGCGCTGATCTGTTCTTGAGGTAATCGCACCAAGACGCGGAATATTCCCACAGAGATAGCAGATTCGCCCTCTGGGAATCCAAGCGACCTTTCGTCAAAGATTCATGCCCCGTGAACGCTTTGATAAAGGTCGCTTCCATGTCTCTGGCAAAAATCCTGTCCGCTTTGTCGCTGTTAGCCCTGACCACCGGTTGTGTGTCGTCGACGGTCGAGCCGACGCTGCGGTTTGGCGTCGAACCTCTCGTACCCCCCTTCGAAAGTCGCAACGATAAAGGTGAACTGGTCGGACTCAACATCGAGTTGGGCAATGCCTTGTGCGCCGAACTGCAAAAACGTTGCGTGTGGGTCGATCAGGATTACGCGACCAATATCGTGGCGCTTGAGGCCAATCGTTTCGACGTGATCATGCCGATGACGGCCACCCCGGCGCGGCGGGAACGCATTGATTTCACTGACAACCTCTACCCGTTGAGCAGCCAGTTGGTCGCGCGCAAGGGGACGCATCTGCAACCTGATGCCAAATCACTCCAAGGCACACGTATTGGTGTGTTGGCCGGCACCAGTCGCGAGGCTTTCGCCAAGGCGCGCTGGGCTGAGTCGGGGGTGACGATTCGTAGTTTTCAATTCAACGATCAACTGATTGCGAGTCTGCAGAGCGGTGAAATCGATGCCACCTTGCAGGATTCCATCGAAATCACGCACGCATTCTTGAGCCGGCCGCAGGGTCAGGCGTTCGGTTTTGCAGGGCCGGCGCTCAAGGATCCGATGCTGGGCACGGGCGTGGCCATGGCTTTGCGCAAAACCGACAGCAAACTGCGTGATGAACTCAATGCCGCCCTCGAGCGTTTAAAACAGAGCGGCCAGTATCAGGCGATCACTGAGCGCTATCTGTCGTCTGCTATCAGTGACTTCCCCCGCTATCGAGCCAAGGCGCAGGATTTGCCGCTTTCCGATTCCGTACAGATTGGTGAGACGATCTACTTGTCCGGTGTGCTCGGGCTGGATGTCGATGGCCAACTGGCGGCGGGCGGGATTCGTCCGCAGATGGTTCAGGTCATGGAGAATCTGCGTAGCGCGCTGGACCGAAGTGGTTCATCTCTCGCGCATGTGGCCAAGTGCACCGTGATTCTCACCGACGTCAAGGATTTCGCCGGGATGAACGAGGTTTATCGCCGCTATTTCCCTGCCGACCGGTTACCTGCTCGCACGACGTTCGCGGGCAAGCAACTGGTGGTGCCGGGAGCTAAAGTGGAGCTTGAATGTCTGGCAGTGGCTGCCAGCTGAAAAAGTCGCAAGCGTTCCCGTCAGCCGTCGCTGCGTTGTGCGTGCGGTTGATGGCTAAATGCATGCCGGCGCAGGCGCTCAAGCACGGACAGTCGTGGATGGGCCTGGTGAAAAATCGTTGCAAGAACAGCGATCATTACAGCGGGATCAGCGAGCGGGCTCAGTTTTACTAGGAAATGCATTTCAAATGCAGGAGTGAGCCTGCTCGGGATGAGGCCGTGCAGACGCTAAAGAATCTGGATCAAGCCTCGCGCAACGAGATAAACGCATACGTCTGCGCCGGCTCCGTCACCACCTGAGCCCCGGCCGCCAACACCTGCCCGGCAACATCATCGCCCGACAGATGAAACACCCACTCACTCGGCGCAGTCGTCAACGGTTGCGCTGTCACCTGATCAATCACCGCCGCAAACGCATCCATATTCGGTAAGTACGCAGTAAACCCGTCACCCTTCAACGCCGTGGTGCGAATCCCCAGCATCGCGCAGATCGCGTCCTTGATGCCGACGTCATCGCGATCGGCCTGGCGCGAACGTTGAATCAATTCGACCAGTTCCTGATCAACCAACTCGCCGCCAGCGATCAATACCGGCCCCTGTTGCCAGGACTCCGGCGGGCAATCCTTGGCGGCAGGGTTGAGCGGGATATGCGGATTGATTTCCGCCGGATAAATGCGGCAGACCAACGGCCGTCGCTCGTAGATCCGGCACAACTTGTCTTCGTCAAGATTCCGACAGGGGCCGACGTTGTAAGCCGCGAAGGTGATTGCCACATGGGCGTCGGTTACGCCGCTGCGAACGACCGCTGAGCGACGTTCGGCATGTTCTCGCTGCTGCGCCGGCAGACCCAGGCCATTACCGAGAAAGGCCTCCACCAGCACAATCACCTGACCGCCATCCGCCGCCCACATGCGGGCTTCGGCCAAGGTCAGGGGAACATGGTGATCGGTGCAGCATTTGCCGCAACCTACGCAGGAAAACGTCGTATTCATTGAGCGATCTGTCTTCAATCAGGGTGTGAAACGGTGGCGGAAAACCACCGCACAGACGCTGATCGAAGCAAGTTATGCGCCACTCACCGGGCTTTGGCGGTCGGATGGATCGAGTCCCACTCGGTGACGAAGGCGGTTTTCGACTGTTTGTTGTACAGACACAGCTCGGTGCCTTGCTGGCCTTTCATGTGTTTTTGCGGGTATTGGCCTTGCAGCAGAACGGCGGTGTAGCCGACACGGTCGTCGAACTGTGCGGGCGTGCCGACGGGTTTGGCATTTTTCAGACCACTGGCCTTGGTGCAACTGGCGAGCACGGTTTTGTCATAGGCGGCCCAGGCGTCGGGGCTGGAGGCGTGGGCCTGGGAGGTGAGGGCGGTGAGGCAGAGGAAGCTTAAGGTGAGGGCTTTCATGGGGGGCATCCTTGGTCGTGGGTGGCCAAGGTTGGAGTCTGCCTGAGTGTTAGAAGTTGCCTGTGCCGGCCCTTTCGCGAGCAGGCTCGCTCCCACCTTGGAATGCATTTCAAAATGTGCGAGCGAGCCTGCTGGCGAAGACGGTCGATCAGTCCGGCACCAACTCCCGGCGGACCACATACATCCCGGCACTTTCATACAAGCGCTGCGCCCGCCGGTTGTCTTCCAGTACCTTCAGATCGACAAACCCTTCGCGCCGCTGCTGAAATACCTTGAATGCTTTGAGCAACAGCGCCCGGCCCAATCCGAGCCCCTGCATGCGCGGATGCACCACCAGATTCTTGATATATGAGCTGGTCCAGCATTGCGCCACGCCGACCACGCCTTCGGCATCGTGGGCAATAAAGCACAGGGTCGGATCGTATTCAGGATCGGTCTCGAATTGCTGCTGCCAAGTGTCCAGCGCCGGCACCCGGCCGCCACCTTCGCGGTAGCCGAGTTGCATCAAATGATGCACGTCCGGCGCGAGTTCGACGGAGTACGTGGCCAGTTCAATGCCTTGAGGCCAAAGCGCATCCGGCGCGTCCTTGGCAAGATCGCGCCGCATCAAAAAACAATACGTCTCGGCCAAGACTCAGTGCCCGTGTGCGGCGACGTGTTTGGCCGCTTCGATCAGGCAGTGAGTCAGCTCCGGCGAGGAGAACTTGGTCAACACGCCGTTCGCCCCGGCCAGCCGCGCTTTCTCGCTGTTCATCGCACTGTCGAGGGAGGTGTGCAGCAGCACGTATAAATGGGCGAAGTCCGGGGTCTCGCGCAGGGTGCGGGTGAAGGCGTAGCCGTCCATTTCGGACATTTCGATGTCGGAGACGATCAGGTTGATCTGCTGCGCCGTGCCTTGCAGGTCGAGCAGGCAGTCGATGGCTTCCTTGGCGCTGCGTGCGGTGTGGCATTGCAGGCCGAGGTTGCGCAGGGTGTGCACCGATTGCTGCAGCGCCACCTGACTGTCGTCGACCACCAGAATCCGCGCGTTGCCGAGCACATCAGCGTCTTCCATGCTCAGATCGGTCGGGGCCATTTCGATCTGCGCCGGGGCGATGCTGTGGATAACTTTTTCGATATCCAGTACCTGCACCAGCGTGCCGTCCACCGACGTCACGCCGGTGATGTAAGCGCGTGAACCGCCGGAGCCGAATGGCGGTGGCTTGATGTCGGTGGTCAGGCAGTGGACGATTTTGCTCACCGCTTGTACGTGCAGGCCCTGCTTGGAGCGGCTGACGTCGGTGACGATCAGGCAGCCGCCGTTCGGATCTTCGAGCGGACGCTCACCGATCGCGCGGCTAAGGTCGATGACCGACAGCGAGGCGCCGCGCAGGGTGGCGATGCCTTTAACGTGCGGGTGCGATTCCGGCAGCTTGGTCAGCGGCGGGCAGGGGATGATTTCACTGACTTTCAGCAGGTTGATCGCCATCAGCTTGCCGCTGCGCAAGGTAAACAGCAGAAGCGAAAGTGAGTCTGCGCGGGCTTTGGTGGAGGACATATGAACCTTCTGTGGAAAGGTGGTGGGCGAGGGTGGAAATCGCCAGAAACTATTGATGCCGGGTTATCGGCGTTAAAAGGTTGGGCTTTAGGTTAGTTGTCGGGTGGCGTGCAGATCAAAAGCCAAAGCCCCTCACCCCAGCCCTCTCCCGGAGGGAGAGGGGGCCGATCGGGGTATATTGTAGTAATTCACCGACCTGAACCTGCTCTGCCGAATCCATAATCGACTCG
>NZ_JBSVXS010000138.1:0-13251 GCF_054070155.1 Pseudomonas sp. SDT291_1_S447 | reverse complement strand
AGTCACCTTTACCTTTACTGACACACCGCTATCGCGAGCAGGCTCACTCCTACAAGGGAACGGCGTTGTCTGAAGGAAATTGTCGGGCGCTGCGGTACGCGGCGGGTCCGACGCCATAAGCCTGCTTGAACTGCCGGCTCAAATGGCTCTGGTCGGCAAACCCCAATTGTGTGGCGACCTCCACCGGCAGGCAGCCGTGCTGCAGGAGTGCGCGGGCCTGGGCGATGCGTTGCTGCATCAGCCAGCTGTGCGGCGGCATGCCGGTGGCGCGGCGAAACACTCGGGCGAAATGGAAGGGCGACAGATTGACCGCCGCCGCCAGCTCTTCCAGTGACGGTGGCGCCGCCAATTGTGCGTGCAGCAGTTCTTTGCCCAATAGCACCGCGCGGTGTTCCTTGCCGGCTCGTCCGGGGACCGGCACAGCCGCATGGCGTTGCAACAGCCGCAACATCATCTCGCGCCACAGCGTTTGCTGTTGCAGCGCGGTGGCCGGGCTTTCGAGCAAACGGTGCAACTGCGCAAAGCCGTTGACCAGATCCGCATCGCGGTACAGCGTGGCGCCAAACGCCGGCAGACTCGTGGTGGATAGCTCCAGCTCATCCAGCAGCGAAACGATTTGCGCCGTATCAGGATAAAACGCCCGGTACAGCCAGCCGTCCTCGGTGCCCTTGTGCCCGGTGTGCAGTTCGTCCGGATTGATCAACACCAGTGTGCCGCTGCCGGCCAGATGTTCGGCGCCGCGATAGCGATAACGCTGGGCGCCGGCCATGATCATGCCGATCACGAATCCGTCGTGTACATGCGGGGCGAAACGATGCTCGATGTAGCGTGCCGACAACAACTCGACCCCGGCCAGTGGCGCGGTTTGCCAGAAGCGGATCGACTCGCCCTGATCGCTCATGCGGGCACGCGCGCCAGCCACTGCGGGATGCGTCGTTCCAGGTAATAGCCGGGTTGACGAATCGAGCCATCGACGAAGCCGACATGCCCGCCGCGTGCCTGTAACTCGAAGGCAATCGAGGCCGACAGCTCACTGGCCTGCGGCAAGCTGTGCGGGAACACGAACGGATCGTCGGCCGCCTGAATGATCAGCGTCGGCGTGCGGATCTCACCGAGGAAATAGCGGCTTGAGGCGCGACGATAGTAATCCTCGGCATCATTGAAACCGTGCAACGGCGCGGTCACCCGGCCATCGAAATCCCAGAAGGTGCGCATGTTTTCCAGCGAACCGAGGGCTGCTAGCGCGGCGAGTCCGTCTTCGCGCCCATCGTGTTGAAACTGCCGTTGCTTGTTCTTGATGTAGGCGACCATCTCGCGCATGAAATGCGCCTGATAGACCTTGGAAAATCCCTGGCCGATGCGGTCGGCGCATTGATCAAGGCGAAATGGCACTGACACCGCCACGGCACCTAGCACACCGCTGGCGCTGCCGGTTTCCCCAAGATGTTTGAGCAACACATTGCCGCCCAACGAATAGCCAACGGCATACAACGGTGCCAGCGGTCGCTTGGCGCGCAGGTGTCTGATGGTTTCGGCGAGGTCTTCGCTGGCGCCGGAATGGTAGCTGCGCGGCAGCAGATTCGGCTCGCCCGAACAACCGCGCCAGTTCAGCGCAACACTGGCCCAACCTTGATCGGCCAAGGCCTTTTGGATACCTGCTACATAAGGCGAATTGGAGGAGCCGGTCAGGCCATGCAGTACCAACACCAAGGGCGCATCGGCGGTGTGCGGACCGTGCCAGTCGAGATCGAGGAAGTCGCCATCCTCAAGCCACAGGCGTTCGCGTTCACGCTCGATATGTACGGTTTTGCGCCACAGCGGTCCCCACAAGGTTTGCAGGTGCGGATTGCCGAGGCCGAAGGCGGGGGTGAAGCGTTCTGAAGAGGCGGACACGATGGTTCTCGATGCAGAGCGGCGACCCCATTGGAAGGGACGCCGCTGATTCAGGCCGGTCGGTTAACCGGCGATCTCTGCCGTACGTTGCCACAGCGCGTAGTAAACCCGGCCGGATTTCTGCTCGCGGTGCAGGCGCCAGTTGCCCGGCAGGCCCAGCGTCGATGGCGCTGTTTCGCTTTCAGTGTAGATCCACGAGTCGGGCGCCAGCCACTGACGCTCTTCGAGCAAGGTACAAACGGCCGGCAGCAGGTTCTGATTGAACGGCGGGTCGAGGAACACCAGGTCGAACGCACTGGCGGTCTGGGTTTCCAGATAACGCAGGGCGTCGGCGGTCTGCACCTGACCGTTGGTGCAGCGCAGGGTGCCGAGGTGTTCCTTCAGACTGGAGACAGCGATGTTGCTGGCATCCAGCGCCTGACCCATGGCCGCGCCGCGGGACAGTGCTTCGAGAAACAGCGCGCCGCTGCCGGCGAACGGGTCGAGTACCTTGGCCCCTTCAACGTACGGCGCGAGCCAGTTGAACAGGGTTTCACGCACGCGATCCGGCGTCGGGCGCAGGCCCGGCGCATCGGGGAAACTCAGCTTGCGGCTGCGCCATTGGCCGCCAATGATGCGCAACTGGTTCACACCGTTGTGGACGTTTTGCGCAGGTTTTTTAGGGGAACGAGTTGCCATTAATGCTCCGGAACCCCGAGCGGTTGCTCGGCAGGTTTATCAGATGGGGCCGGTAACGGCTTTTGCGGCACGGTCGGGCCAGCGGTGACGATGACCATTTTGTCCGTGCTCAGGTGTTTGTTCAGGGCGTCGCGGACTTGTTCCACGGTCAGGCTTTGCGACTGACGCATGAAATCGTCCAGATAGCTCAGCGGCAGATTATAGAAGCCCATGGCGCCGAGTTGGCCGACGATATCGGCATTGCTCGCGGTGGACAGCGGGAAGCTGCCGGCCAGTTCGCGTTTGGCGTCATCGAGTTCTTTCTGCGTCGGCCCGGTTTTCAGGTAGTCGGCGAGCACGTCCTGCACCAGTTTCAGCGTGCCTTCGCTCATTTCCGCGCGAGTCTGCAGATTGATCATGAACGGGCCACGCGCTTGCATCGGGCTGAAACCCGAATATACGCCGTAAGTCAGGCCACGTTTTTCACGCACTTCGCTCATCAGGCGTGTGCCGAAACCGCCGCCACCGAGGATCTGGTTGCCCATCGACAGCGCCGCGTAATCCGGGTCATCACGGTCGATGCCCAGTTGCGCGAGCATCAGGTTGGTCTGCTTCGACGGGAATTCGATATGGCCAGTGCTGGCTTTCGGTTCCTGCGGCTGAGCGATCTTCGCCAGCGCCGGGCCTTTCGGCAGTGCGCTGGAAACCTGATTGGCAATCGCTTCGGCTTCCGTGCGAGACAGGTCGCCGACCAATGCGATCACTACGTTGCCGGCCGCGTAGGCCTTGGCGTGGAACTCACGCAATTGCGCGAGAGTGATCTTCGGCACGCTCTGCGGATTGCCGTCGCTCGAATGCGCGTACGGGTGATCGCCATACAGACGCTTCATCAGCTCAAGGCTGGCGAGTTTGCCGGGGTTCTGTTTCTGGTATTCGAATCCGGCAAGCATCTGGTTCTTGATGCGGGCGAACGAGTCGGCCGGGAAGGTCGGTTTGCCGATGACTTCCGCGAACAGCTTCAAAGCAGGCTCACGCTTGTCGGCAGCACTCAGGCTGCGCAACGAGGCCAGCGCCATGTCCTTGAAAGCACCGTTGCCGAAATCCGCACCCAGGCCTTCAAAGCCCTGAGCGATGGCGCCGACGTCTTTGCCGGCGACACCTTCGTTGAGCATCGCGTTGGTCAGCACTGCCAGACCCGAAGCGCTGCCGTCCTGGCTGCTGCCAGCGGCGAAGATCAGGCGCATGTCGAACATCGGCAACTCATGGGCTTCGACGAACAGCACTTTGGCGCCTTCGGCGGTGTTCCAGGTTTGCACGTCGAGCTTACGGCTGGCCGGGGCCTTGCCGTCGAGTTCGGTGAGCGATTGCAGCTTTTGGCTGGTCTTGGCGTTGTCGAGGGCTTCACTCGCTTTGCTGTCAGCACTTGGTGTCAGGTAAAACGCGGCGGAGCCGATCACCGCGACAGCGATCAAACCGAGCAGCAGGCGTGGGGTTTTGCGCTCACTCATGAGTCGTCTCCAGTGGCAGGACGTGGGCGACGCTGAGACGTTCGCGGGTGAAATACAGCTTGGCGGCGTTCTGGATGTCTTGCGGGGTCACGCTTTCCAGATCGGCGAGTTCGGTGTCCATCAGTTTCCACGACAGGCCTACGGTCTCGAGTTGACCGATTGCGGTGGCCTGGCTGGTGATCGAATCACGTTCGAAAACCAGACCGGCGATCACTTGTGCACGCACGCGTTCCAGTTCTTCGGCGGACGGCGCGGTGGTTTTCAACTGCTCCAGCAACTTCCACAGACCGGCCTCGGCTTGCGCCATGGTCTTTTTCTTCTGCGTGTTCGGCGTTGCCGACAGGGTGAACAGGCTGTCGCCACGGGTGTAGGCGTCGTAGCTCGACGAACCGCCGGAAACCAGCTCTTCACCGCGCTCCAATTGCGTCGGAATGCGCCCGCTGTAACCACCGTCGAGCAGCGCCGAGATCAGACGCAAGGCGTTGACCGAGCGTTTGTCTTCAGCGGTGGCGATGCTTGGCACGTTGAAACCGAGCATCAAGCTAGGCAACTGAGTCTGCACGTGCAGGGTGATCTGGCGTTCGCCCGGTTCAGCCAGTTCCAGTGGTTTTTTCGCCGGTGGCACGTCGCGCTTGGCGATCGGGCCGAAATAGCGCTGAGCGAGGGTTTTGACTTCGTCCGGAGTAACGTCACCAACCACCACCAGCGTGGCGTTATTCGGCACGTACCAGGATTGATACCAGTGGCGCAGCTCTTCGACTTTCATGCGGTCGAGGTCGGCCATCCAGCCGATGGTCGGCGTGTGGTAACCGCTGGCCGGGTAGGCCATGGCCTTGTAGCGCTCGTAAGCCTTGGCCATCGGCTTGTCATCGGTGCGCAAGCGGCGCTCTTCCTTGATGACTTCGATTTCCTTGGCGAACTCGTCAGCCGGCAGGCGCAGATTGGCCATGCGGTCGGCTTCCAGTTCAAAGGCTACGCCCAAACGGTCGCGCGCCAACACTTGGTAATAAGCGGTGAAGTCGTCGCTGGTGAAGGCGTTCTCTTCGGCGCCCAGATCGCGCAGGATCAACGACGCTTCGCCGGGGCCGACTTTCTCGCTGCCCTTGAACATCATGTGCTCAAGCGCGTGGGAAAGACCGGTCTGGCCCGGGGTTTCGTAGCTGGAACCGACCTTGTACCAGACCTGCGACACCACCACTGGCGCGCGATGGTCTTCGCGCACGACGACCTTGAGGCCGTTGTCGAGGGTGAATTCGTGGGTCGGTTGCGGGTCGGCCGCCAGGGCCGAAAGGGGCAGGCAGACTGTGCTGAGCAGCAGGCCTGCAGCGCGGCGGGCTAGAGCATTCATTCGTTTTTTAACCTGTTGGGCTGCCCGCTTGGTCTTAGCGTCAGCGGGCGAGAGGGTGCTAGGATACTGATCCGTTTTACTGGCGGCCACGCCTATCAAGCCACTGATCGGTCGATAGGTTGTATGGGTTCCCGGAAGAAGCTTTGAGTTTGTCAGCTAAACTCTGCGTTTTCGCCGACGATGCCGTTCCAGTCCTTCGTATTAATCGACCTTTGAGGTGCCTGTGGCGCCTCGACAAAATGTTGCGCGTGAACAAGCTGGATGAAACACAGTCTGTTCTGCATCGAATATTTATTTGCCGGGGCGCCCTTATGGCGCGTCGCTACCGTGAGATAGCCGTCCTCCATGTTTGGTTCCAACGACGACAAGAAGACCCCAGCTGCGGCTGGCGAGAAGAAAAGCCTGTTCGGATGGCTGCGTAAGAAACCGCAGGAACCCGTCGTCGAACAGCCGCCCGCGATTCCTGAGCCTGCTCCGGCACCTGCTCCGGTTATAGAAGAAGAGCCGGCACCGATCGTTCTGCCGATTGCCGAGCCGGTGTTGCAGCCGGTTGAGCCAGAGTCTGAGCCAGAAGCGCCTGTGGCGGCGGAATTGCCGCTGACCCCGGCGGCTGAGCCATGGCTGACCTTGCCGGTAGCGGAAGAGCCGGTGGCGTTGGTTGAAGAGGCTGCGCCGCACATCACCCCAGAGATTCCTGCGCCTGCTGCGTTCGTTCCAGAGGTTGCTCCGGCGCCAGTGGTTGAGCCGATCATCGAACCTGTGCGGGTGGTTACTGAACCTGCTCCTGAAATGATTGCGCCTGATCCTGTTGCTCCGGTCGTTGTTGCTCCTGTTGCTCCAGTCGTGCAACAGCCCGAGCCGGAAACTGCTCCCGTAGTTGCAGCTCCAGCCGTGCCGGTCGAAGTGGTTGCCGAGGCCCCAGTCGAAGCCCCGCGCACCGAAGAAACCAAAGCCGGTTTCTTCGCCCGTCTCAAGCAAGGCCTGTCGAAAACCAGCGCCAGTATCGGCGAGGGCATGGCCAGCCTGTTCCTTGGCCGCAAAACCATTGATGACGATCTGCTCGATGACCTCGAAACCCGTCTGCTCACCGCCGACGTCGGCGTCGAAGCCACCACGCAGATCATTCAGCGCCTGACCCAGAAGGTCGCCCGCAAAGAGCTGGCCGACGCCGACGCGCTGTACAAATCCCTGCAGGCCGAACTGGCCGCGATGCTCAAACCGGTCGAACAACCGCTGAAAATCGCCTCGCAGAACAAGCCTTTCGTGATTCTGGTGGTTGGCGTCAACGGCGCCGGCAAAACCACCACCATCGGCAAACTGGCGAAGAAGCTGCAACTGGAAGGCAAGAAAGTCATGCTCGCCGCCGGTGACACCTTCCGTGCCGCTGCGGTGGAGCAATTGCAGGTCTGGGGCGAGCGCAACAAGATTCCAGTCATCGCCCAGCACACCGGCGCCGACTCGGCTTCGGTGATTTTCGACGCCGTGCAGGCCGCCAAGGCGCGTGGCATCGATGTGTTGATCGCCGACACCGCCGGTCGTCTGCACACCAAAGACAACCTGATGGAAGAACTGAAAAAGGTTCGCCGGGTGATCGGCAAGCTCGACGCCGACGCGCCGCACGAAGTGCTGCTGGTGCTCGACGCCGGTACCGGCCAGAACGCCATCAACCAGGCCAAGCAATTCAACCAGACCGTCGAACTGACCGGCCTGGCGCTGACCAAGCTCGACGGTACCGCCAAGGGCGGGGTGATCTTCGCCCTGGCCAAGCAGTTCGGCCTGCCGATCCGCTACATCGGCGTCGGTGAAGGCATCGACGACTTGCGTACCTTTGAAGCCGAACCCTTTGTCCAGGCACTGTTTGCCGAGCGGGAGCGTTCATGATTCGTTTCGAACAGGTCGGTAAACGCTACCCGAACGGTCACGTCGGCTTGCATGAGCTGAGCTTTCGAGTCCGTCGTGGCGAGTTCTTGTTTGTCACCGGCCACTCCGGTGCCGGTAAATCCACGTTGTTGCGCCTGTTGCTGGCGATGGAACGTCCGACCAGCGGCAAACTGCTGCTGGCCGGGCAAGACCTGAGCACTATCAGCAACGCGCAAATTCCGTTCCTGCGCCGGCAGATCGGCGTGGTGTTCCAGAATCACCAGTTGCTGTTCGATCGCACGGTGTTCAACAACGTCGCCTTGCCGCTGCAGATTCTCGGGCTGTCCAAGGCCGAAATCGCCAAGCGTGTCGATTCGGCGCTGGAGCGCGTGGCACTTTCGGATAAAACCGATCTGTATCCGGGCGACCTGTCCACCGGTCAGCAACAGCGCGTCGGCATCGCCCGCGCCATCGTTCACCGTCCGGCCTTGCTGCTGGCGGACGAACCGACCGGTAACCTCGATCCGCGCCTGGCGGCCGAGATCATGGGCGTGTTCGAAGACATCAACCGTCTGGGCACCAGCGTGCTGATCGCCAGTCACGACCTGGCACTGATCGCGCGCATGCGTCATCGCATGCTGACCCTGCAACGTGGCCGATTGATCGGTGACGGGGAGGCCGGAGAATGAGTGCCACACGCAGTCCGAAGGTTTCCGAACGCGTGGCCCCGAAAGCCGCCGATCCGCAGCCGCCGAAGAAGAAAAAGCACGACGATGACGATGGCCCGGATTTCGCCACGTTGTTCCGTGCCTGGGTCGAAAGCCATCGCGCCAGCCTGCTCGACAGCCTGCGTCGTCTGGGCAAACAGCCGATCGGCAGCTTCTTCACCTGCATGGTGATGGCGGTCGCGCTGAGCCTGCCGATGGGGCTTTCGCTGTTGCTCAACAACGTCGAGCGTCTTGGCGGTTCGTGGCAGCGGGCGGCGCAGATCTCGTTGTATCTGCAACTCGACGCCAGCCCGGAACAGGGCGAGTCGTTGCGTGAACAGATCAAAGGCATGCCCGGCGTAGCTGATGCTGAATATGTCGGCCGCGATCAGGCGCTGGAAGAGTTTCAGCAGCAGTCCGGATTGGGCGAAGCCCTGCGCGAGCTGCCGGAGAACCCGTTGCCGGGCGTGGTGCTGGTCACCCCGAACGAAGTCGACAAGCCAACGCTGGAAGCATTAAGACAAAAACTTTCCGAGCTGCCCAAGGTACAACAGGCGCAACTTGATCTAGTCTGGGTCGAGCGTCTGGCGGCCATCCTCAAGCTGGGCGATCGTTTTGTCTTCGGTCTGACGGTGCTTTTGGTTTCTGCATTACTTTTGGTGATAGGCAATACCATTCGTCTTCATATTGAAAACCGCCGCACAGAGATAGAAGTGATTAAACTCGTCGGCGGCACTGACAGCTATGTGCGTCGTCCCTTCCTTTATATGGGCGCGTTGTATGGCTTCGGTGCGGGACTGTTGTCCTGGGGTGTATTGGCGTTCGGCCTGAACTGGCTGAACGATGCGGTGGTTGGACTGGCCGGCTTGTACGGCAGTGATTTCGCGCTGGCCGGAGTGCCAGTTGCCGACGGTCTGTCGCTCTTGCTTGGCGCGGTGCTGTTGGGTTATATCGGTGCATGGATTGCAGTCGCACGCCATCTCAGGGAGCTGGCGCCGAAGTAGAATCTTTTTTGCGCGTGATTGACCTCGCGGTTTTTTTGGGAACTTGCACTTGAATTCCCGGTCAATTTTTCGCAGTGCCGAGAGGCACGAGTATGTAAGTGGGAGGTTTTTTCGTATGACCAATTCTTTGCAACCTGCGTATGCGTTGGTTCCGGGTGCGAACCTGGAAGCTTACGTGCACACCGTCAACAGCATTCCATTGCTGACGCCGGAGCAGGAGCGTGAACTGGCCGAGAGTCTCTACTATGAGCAGGATTTGGGGGCGGCTCGGCAGATGGTGCTCGCCCACCTGCGTTTTGTCGTACATATCGCCCGTAGCTATTCCGGCTACGGTCTGGCTCAGGCTGACCTGATCCAGGAAGGTAACGTTGGCCTGATGAAGGCCGTAAAACGCTTCAACCCGGAAATGGGTGTGCGTCTGGTGTCGTTCGCCGTGCACTGGATCAAGGCGGAAATCCACGAGTTCATCCTGCGCAACTGGCGCATTGTGAAAGTCGCGACCACCAAGGCCCAGCGCAAGCTGTTCTTCAACCTGCGCAGCCAGAAGAAACGTCTGGCGTGGCTGAACAACGAGGAAGTCCACCGTGTGGCGGAAAGCCTCGGCGTTGAACCGCGTGAAGTGCGCGAGATGGAAAGTCGCCTGACCGGCCATGACATGGCCTTCGACCCGGCCGCGGAAGCGGACGACGACAGTGCTTTCCAGTCGCCGGCCAACTATCTGGAAGACCACCGGTACGACCCGGCGCGTCAACTGGAAGATGCCGACTGGAGCGATAACTCCAACCACAACCTGCACGAAGCGCTGGAAGTGCTGGACGAACGCAGCCGTGACATCCTCTACCAGCGCTGGCTGGCAGAAGAGAAAGCCACGCTGCACGACCTGGCGCAGAAGTACAACGTGTCGGCCGAGCGGATCCGTCAGCTCGAGAAGAGCGCGATGAACAAGCTCAAGTTGTCGATCGCCGCATAACCGGCGAGCAGGCAATAAAAAACGCCCCGATCAGCGATGATCGGGGCGTTTTCATTCAGGCTTCACACAAAACCCATGTGGGAGCGAGCTTGCTCGCGAAGGCGGAGTGTCAGTCACCGCCACTGCTGAATGATCCACCGCATTCGCGAGCAAGCTCGCTCCCACAGGGGATCTTCAGCGTTATTCAGACCAAGGCGCCCGCCGCGAATCATTGAGCCCCAGCAAATAGCTATTCCCACCCAACTGACTCATCTGCTGGCGAATCCACCCGGCCCGGCGCGACACATAAGCGGTCGGATGGCTCGCACTCCATACCCGCGGATTGGGCAGAACAGCCGCCAGATAACTCGCCTGCTGCCGCGACAACGACTTCGCGCTCACGCCAAAGTGATGGCGGGCCGCAGCTTCGGCGCCAAACACCCCGTCATCCCACTCGACGCTGTTCAGATACACCTCAAGAATCCGCTGCTTGGGCCAGAGCACTTCGATCAGCGCGGTAAACCACGCCTCCAGACCTTTACGCAGATAGCTGCGACCGGCCCACAAGAACAGGTTTTTCGACACTTGCTGGCTCAAAGTGCTGGCGCCGCGAATCGAGCCGCCGAGTTCGTTGTGCGCCAGTGCGGCCTGGATCGCGCTGAAATCAAAACCCCAATGCTCGGGAAATTTCTGATCCTCGCCGGCCATGACCGCCACTTTGAGATCATCGGAGATCTCGTCCCATGGCTTCCACGTACGCTGCAGGTCAATCGGCTCGCCGTCGATCCACGATTCAATCTTGCGCTCGACCATCAGCGCCGTACCCGGCGGCGGCACGAAGCGAAACACCAGCACCAGCAAGACGCTGCCACCGGCGAACCAGAGCAGGGCCTTCGTGAGACGACGGAAAATAGTACGCAGCATAGAGATGGCTTGGCCGAACCGGTGGAGCGGGCCATTATACAGACCCTGCCGATCGCGTCTGACTGGAGTTCCCAATGCTGCGTGGCTTTTTGATGCTGGCCGCTTTTTTCGGTTTCACCGGGGTCGCCTTGGGTGCCTTCGCCGCCCATGGCCTGAAAAACCGCCTGACACCCGAGTATCTGGCGATTTTCCATACCGGCGTCACCTATCAATTGGTGCACACCCTGGCACTGTTCGGTGTGGCGCTGTTGGCCACGCAGATTCAGGGCCGACTGGTCGCTTGGGCCGGCGTGTCCTTCACCGTCGGCATCCTGCTGTTCTCCGGCAGCCTGTACGTGCTGACCACCACCGGCATCAGCAAGCTAGGCATCATCACCCCGTTCGGTGGTCTGGCGTTTCTGGCCGGTTGGGTCTGCCTGGGCCTCGCCGCCTGGCGCTTGCAACCAACCGCTTGACGCTTGGTGCTGACCTTTAGGTCATGATCGGGCTAGAATGCCAGCCCCTAAAAATGATGGCGGCGTTACGCATGCGCATTCAGTTGAACGGTGAATCCCTTGAACTGCCCGACGGCGAGACCGTTGCGGCCCTGATCACCCGTCTGGAATTGACTGGACGCCGGGTGGCAGTCGAACTCAATCTGGATATCGTTCCGCGCAGCCAGCATGCCGACACCACGCTCAACGACGGCGACAACGTTGAAGTGGTGCACGCCATCGGCGGCGGCTGATCGCCCGGCCCGCGAGGGCACAGAATTCTGCAAGACCCTCACTCCTAAAGAGGATTCCCCATGAGCATCGTTCGTAGCGACAAGCCTTTTGTGCTGGCCGGTCGTACTTACCAGTCGCGTTTGCTGGTCGGTACCGGCAAGTACCGTGACATGGAAGAAACCCGTCAGGCCATCGAAGCCTCGGGTGCCGAGATCGTCACCTTCGCCGTGCGCCGCACCAACCTGGGTCAGATCGAAGGCGAGCCGAACCTGCTCGACGTGCTGTCGCCGGAGCGCTACACCTTCCTGCCGAACACCGCCGGTTGCTACGACGCCATCGAAGCTGTGCGCACCTGCCGCCTGGCCCGTGAGCTGCTCGATGGCCACAACCTGGTGAAGCTGGAAGTACTGGCTGACCAGAAAACCCTGTTTCCCAATGTGATCGAAACCCTCAAGGCCGCGGAAACGCTGGTCAAGGAAGGTTTCGACGTGATGGTCTACACCAGCGATGACCCGATCATCGCCCGTCAACTGGCAGAAATCGGCTGCATCGCAGTGATGCCGCTGGCCGGTCTGATCGGTTCCGGTCTGGGGATCTGCAACCCGTACAACCTGCAGATCATCCTCGAAGAAGCGAAAATTCCTGTGTTGGTCGATGCCGGTGTCGGTACTGCCTCCGACGCGACCATCGCCATGGAACTGGGTTGCGATGCGGTGCTGATGAACTCGGCCATCGCCCACGCTCAACAGCCAGTCATGATGGCTGAAGCCATGAAACACGCCATCGTTGCAGGCCGTCTGGCCTACCTCGCTGGCCGTATGCCGAAAAAACTCTATGCCAGCGCCTCTTCGCCGCTGGATGGTCTGATCAAGTAAGAGCCATTGATGACTGAATCGAACGACACGCCTATCCAGACGGAAGAAGGCGACGAGCGCCAACACCGCCGCATCAAGAGTTTCGTGATGCGCGCCGGGCGCATGACCGAAGGCCAGCAACGCGGTCTGGATCAGGGCGCGCCGCTGTACGTGCTGCCGCTGGCCGATGCCCCAGTGGATTACGATCAGGTTTTCGGCCGTTCGGCACCGCGCTCGCTGGAGATCGGTTTCGGCATGGGCCACTCGTTGCTGGAAATGGCTGCGGCGGCACCGGATCAGGATTTCATCGGTGTCGAAGTTCACCGTCCGGGTGTTGGCGCGCTGCTCAATGGCGTGCTGACTCAGGGCCTGACCAACCTGCGGGTCTACGATTGCGACGCGATCGAAGTGCTCAACCGCTGCATCGCCGACAACAGCCTCGATCGCCTGATGCTGTTTTTCCCGGATCCGTGGCACAAGAGCCGCCACCACAAGCGTCGTATCGTTCAGGCCTCGTTCGCCGAACTGGTGCGCAGCAAGTTGAAGGTTGGCGGCATTCTGCACATGGCCACCGACTGGGAGCCGTACGCCGAATACATGCTGGAAGTGATGAACGTCGCCCCGGGCTATCGCAACCTCGCCGAAGACGGCAAGTGCGTGCCGCGCCCTGCCGAACGCCCGATCACCAAGTTCGAACGCCGCGGCGAACGTCTTGGCCATGGCGTGTGGGACCTGAAGTTCGAAAAACTCGCTTAAGCATCACGCAATACCCAATGTAGGAGTGAGCCTGCTCGCGATAGCGGACTGTCAGTTACCAAAGAGGTTGAATGTCGGACCACA
>NZ_JBSVXS010000137.1:0-13276 GCF_054070155.1 Pseudomonas sp. SDT291_1_S447 | reverse complement strand
CCTTGTCCCTCCTCCTCCCTTCAAGTCCTACCATACAAGCGAGCCTGCTCGCGAAGGCGTCAGTCGGCGCAACACCCTCATCAGCCAGCAACCGCAAATTCAACCGCAACCCCGCCCCGGCATTCTCCGCCCAAATACTCCCACCCTGACGCTGCACGGCATTGCGCGCGATGCTCAGCCCCAAGCCAAATCCACCGTCTCCGGGCCGCGAGCCGTCGAGTCGGGTGAACGGCGAGAAGATCCGCTCCAGATCCCCTTCCGCTACACCACCGCCCTGATCTTCCAGCCACAGGTGCCAGAAATCGCCATCGCGCCGTCCATCGAGACGCACAATCCCGCCCTCGGGCGAATGCCGAATGGCGTTGCGCAAAATGTTCTCCAACGCCTGCGCCAGCGTATTCAAGTTGCCACGCACCCAGCACGACGCCTCGACCGAACACTGCAATTGCAGACTCGGCCAGCCGCTTTCATAACAGGCATTGTCGGTGAGCATTTCCCACAGCGCCTGAATCTGGATCGCCTCGTCAGGCAATGGCGAGCGCTCGGTATCGAGCCAGGCCAGTTGCAGGGTTTCCTCGACCAGTCGCTGCATACCGTCGACTTCGCGACCAATGCGCTCGCGTAGTTGCGGCAGGCCTTGTTCACTTTCGCTGGCCACGCGCAAGCGACTCAGCGGCGTGCGCAATTCATGGGACAAGTCGCGGAGCAACTGCTGTTGCAGGGCAACCGTGGATTGCAGGCGCTCGGACATCGAGTCGAACGCCCGCGCCAGCTCACCCAGTTCATCCGGGCGTTGGGTAATCCCGCTCGACAGCCGCACATTCAATTGATCGGCGCGCCAGGCGTTGGCCTGTTCGCGCAGGTTGTTCAGTGGCACGACCAACAAACGGTACAGACCGACACACAGCAATAACGTGAACAGCCCGGGAATCACGCCGTTGGTGATGACGCGCCAGAACACCCGGTACTTGCCCGGAACAAATCGTTCGGGCAACTCGATCACCAGGCTGCCCGCAGACGGCTCTTTGGGGAAAGGAATACGCAACCACGGCCGGCCTTTCTTATGGATCGGCCAGTCGAGGCCGCGCAAGAAGGTCAGGTGCTGGACTTCCTGATCATTGAGCGGATCACTGCTCAGCGACTGCAGGTTGCCGCCGATGACGCCAACCCAACTGGCTTCGCGCAACTCCATGCTTTGCAGCCAGTCATCGACACCGCTGCGCCCGCCGTGTTGCCACGCCTGTTCCGCTTGCGCGGCATAACGGCTGAGGGTGCCGCGCGCTTCGTCGGAGAGGAACTGGTTGCGCTCCTCCATGTAACGGCCCCATGACCAGCTCAACCAGATCATCAGCAGACAAAATGCGACCAGCAAAAACGCCAGTTTCCAGAACAGCGAATGCCGCCCCGGCAGTTCAGAACGTTTCATCGGCGCCGCTCAAAACGTAACCCTTGCCCCAGACGGTGCGCACTTCACGCTCGGTGTAACCGATGGCTTTAAGTTTGCGGCGGATCTGGCTGATGTGCATGTCGAGGCTGCGGTCGTGCGCCGCGTAGCCGCGTTGCAAAACGTGCTGATAAAGGAAGGCTTTGCTCAGCACTTCCTCGTCATTGCGATTGAGGGTTTCCAGCAAACGGAATTCGCTGCGGGTCAGCCCGGCGGCTTGCTCGCGGAAAAACACATCGCATTGTTCATCGTCAAAACGCAGCGTGCCGGCCGCCACTGGCGCCGCCAGCGATGCCGGGCGCCGATCCAGCGCAACCCGGCGCAGGATCGCTTCGATGCGCACATGCAACTCGGCCATGCTGAACGGCTTGGGTAAATAGTCGTCAGCACCGAGACGGAAACCGCTGATGCGATCCGCCTCGGCGCCGAGGGCCGACATCAGCAGCACCGGCGTCGAATGGCTCTGGCGCAATTGCGTCAACACCTGCAAACCGTCCAGGCCCGGCAAGAGAATATCCATCAGCACCACGTCGAACGGCTGGCGCGTGGCGATGCTCAGGCCTTCCTGGCCGTTCTGGCACCAGGTCACCTGAAAGCCGCTGCGGCCCAAATGTTCGTGAACATAGGCGCCGAGAACCGGATCGTCTTCGATGGAAAGAATGCGTGGCTGGCCAGCGGAAACAGGAGTCATGAGTATCTGCAAGTAATTCTCAGTTGAGAGCGATTATTCAAGATTGTCGGACAGCGGGCAACTCAAGGTTGACCCACCTGACCAACGAGCACCCGCGCCCTGCCCCATCGCGACAGCATTTTTCCGGAGATTGCCTGCGAGCAAATCGCTACACTGCGCCCATGTCGCGTGCCGGATGCACGCATGAGTCAACAGATCAGCGGGATGCAGGAGATAGGCGTGCTCAAGAAACTGGGAATCAAAGGTCGCGTGTTGTTGCTGACCTTGTTGCCGACCAGCCTGATGGCGCTGGTGCTGGGTGGTTATTTCACCTGGACGCAGCAGTCCGACTTGCAGAGCCAATTGATGCAGCGCGGCGAAATGATTGCCGAGCAGCTGGCGCCGCTGGTGGCCCCCGCCATGGGGCACGGCAACAGCGATCTGCTGGAGCGAATCGCCACTCAGTCCCTTGAACAACCGGACGTGCGCGCGGTGACCTTCCTCGCCCCGGACCGCTCACCGCTGGCCCACGCCGGCCCGACCATGCTCAATCAGGCGCCGAGCGGCGACAGCGCGCATTTGCAACGGCGCAGCGGCAATGACGCGACGCGTTACCTGATGCCGGTCTTCGGCAAGCATCGCAACCTCGCAGGCGAACTGATCCCGCAAGAATCCGACCGTTTGCTCGGTTGGGTCGAACTGGAGCTATCGCACAACGGCATGCTGCTGCGCGGTTATCGCAGCCTGTTTGCCAGTCTGCTGCTGATTGCCGCCGGTCTGGCCGGCGCGGCGCTGCTGGCCTTGCGCATGGGCCGCACCATCAACCGTCCGCTGAGCCAGATCAAACAAGCCGTCGCGCAGCTCAAGGACGGTCATCTGGAAACGCGCTTGCCGCCGCTCGGCAGTCAGGAACTGGACGAACTGGCCTCCGGCATCAACCGCATGGCCGGTACCCTGCAAAACGCTCGCGAAGAACTGCAACACAGTGTCGATCAGGCCACCGAAGACGTGCGCCAGAATCTGGAAACCATCGAGATCCAGAACATCGAACTGGACCTGGCGCGCAAAGAGGCGCTGGAGGCCAGCCGGATCAAATCCGAATTTCTCGCCAACATGAGCCACGAGATCCGCACGCCGCTCAACGGCATTCTCGGCTTCACCCATCTGTTGCAAAAAAGCGAACTGACCCCGCGCCAGCTCGACTATCTGGGCACCATCGAAAAATCCGCCGACAGCCTGCTGGGGATCATCAACGAGATCCTCGACTTCTCGAAAATCGAGGCCGGCAAACTGGTGCTCGACCATATCCCGTTCAACCTGCGCGACCTTCTGCAGGACACCCTGACCATCCTCGCCCCCGCCGCGCACGCCAAGCAGCTGGAACTGGTCAGTCTGGTCTATCGCGACACTCCGCTGTCGCTGGTCGGTGACCCGCTGCGTCTGAAGCAGATCCTCACCAATCTGGTCAGCAACGCGATCAAGTTCACCCGCGAAGGCACCATCGTCGCCAGAGCGATGCTGGAAGAAGAACACGAAGACAGTGTGCAACTGCGTATCAGCATTCAGGACACTGGCATTGGCTTGTCCACTCAGGACGTGCGTGCCCTGTTCCAGGCATTCAGTCAGGCGGACAACTCGCTGTCGCGCCAGCCGGGTGGCACCGGTCTGGGGCTGGTGATTTCCAAACGCCTGATCGAACAGATGGGCGGTGAAATCGGCGTCGACAGCACGCCGGGCGAAGGCTCGGAGTTCTGGATCAGCCTGAGCCTGCCCAAGACCCGTGACGATGCCGAAGACTTGCCCTCGGCGCCACTGCTCGGACGCCGGGTGGCAGTTCTGGAAAACCATGAACTGGCGCGTCAGGCCTTGCAGCATCAATTGGAAGACTGCGGCCTCATTGTCACGCCGTTCAATACCCTGGAAAGCCTGACCAATGGCGTCACTGGCGCGCATCAGACCGATCAGGCGATTGATCTGGCGGTGATCGGCATCACCAGCAACGACATGCTGCCCGAGCGCTTGAATCAGCACATCTGGGACCTCGAACACCTCGGCTGCAAAGTGCTGGTGCTGTGCCCGACCACCGAACAGACGCTGTTTCATCTGTCGGTGCCCAACCCGCACAGTCAGCTGCAAGCCAAACCGGCCTGTACGCGCAAATTGCGTCGGGCGTTATCCGATCTGGCCAATCCCCGCCAACCACGCAACGAGCCGGGCGAACCGTTGTCGAGCCGCGCGCCGAAAGTGCTGTGCGTCGACGACAACCCGGCCAACCTGCTGCTGGTGCAGACCCTGCTCGAAGACATGGGTGCCAAGGTGCTCGCAGTGGAAAGTGGCTACGCGGCGGTCAAAGCGGTGCAGAACGAATCCTTCGATCTGGTGTTGATGGACGTACAGATGCCGGGCATGGACGGTCGCCAGAGCACCGAAACCATTCGCCAATGGGAAAGCGAGCGACACTGCACGCCGCTGCCGATTGTCGCCCTCACCGCCCACGCCATGGCCAACGAAAAACGCGCGCTGCTGCAAAGCGGCATGGACGACTATCTGACCAAACCGATCAGCGAGCGGCAACTGGCGCAGGTGGTGCTGAAATGGACCGGTCTGGCCTTGCGCAATCAAGGGCCGGAGCGGACCAGCGACAGTGCGGCGGGCAACAATGAACTGCCGGTGCTCGATCACGAGGAAGGTTTGCGTCTGGCCGCCGGCAAGGCTGATCTCGCTGCGGACATGCTGGCCATGCTGCTCGCCTCACTGGAAGCCGACCGCGAAGCCATTCGTACGGCGTGCGAAAACCGCGACCAGAACGCCTTGATCGAGCGCGTCCATCGACTCCACGGTGCCACCCGTTATTGCGGCGTACCGCAATTGCGCGCGGCCTGTCAGCGCAGCGAAACCTTGCTCAAGCAGGGCGACCCGAAGGCCGTGGCAGCGCTGGAAGAACTGGAGCGGGCGATCAACCGGCTCGCGGCGCAAGCGAAGATCAGCGCCTGATCCACGGCAATACCGGCCAACACCGGCAGCGCTAAAGTGGGGTCAGGTGATTCAATCCGTGTCGATGTTCCTGGAGGATTTCATGCGCACGCTCGTTTTCAGTAGCCAGACCTATGACCGCGACAGCTTCCTCGCCGCCGATTGCCCGGCGGGTATCGAGTTGCACTTTCAACCGGCCCGGCTCAACCTCGATACGGCGGCGCTGGCCAACGAACATGAAGTGGTCTGCGCGTTTATCAATGACGACCTCAGTGCACCAGTGCTGGAGCGTCTGGCTGCCGGTGGCACGCGCCTGATTGCGCTGCGCTCGGCGGGTTACAACCATGTCGATCTGCCCGCGGCGAAACGTCTCGGACTGGCCGTGGTGCGCGTGCCGGCCTATTCGCCGCATGCGGTGGCCGAACATGCCGTGGCGCTGATCCTCGCGCTCAACCGTCGCCTGCACCGCGCCTATAACCGTACCCGTGAGGGCGACTTCAGCCTGCACGGTCTGACCGGTTTCGATCTGGTCGGCAAAACCGTGGGCATTGTCGGCACCGGGCAGATCGGCGCGACCTTCGCGAAAATCATGCACGGTTTCGGCTGTGAGTTGCTGGCCTACGACCCCTTTCCCAACCCGGATGTTCTGGCATTGGGTGCGCGCTATCTGAGCCTGCCGGAACTGCTCGCGCAGTCGCGGATCATCAGCCTGCACTGCCCGCTCAACGAGCAGAGCAAACACCTGATCAACCGCGATTCACTGGCGCACATGCAGGCCGGCGCAATGCTCATCAATACCGGTCGCGGCGGCCTGGTCGACACGCCGGCATTGATTGACGCCTTGAAGGACGGCCAGCTCGGTTATCTGGGCCTGGATGTCTATGAAGAAGAGGCGCAACTGTTTTTCGAGGATCGCTCCGACCTGCCCTTGCAGGACGATGTGCTGGCGCGGTTGCTGACTTTTCCGAACGTGATCATCACCGCGCATCAGGCCTTTTTGACGCGCGAAGCATTGGGCGCAATTGCCGCAACGACCTTGCACAACCTCGCGACCTGGGCGGCGGGAACGCCACAGAACCAGGTCGAGGGCTGAGATTTCTTTCAGCTTATTTCGGTGAAAGCGAAGACGCCAGAATCAGCAACGCCAGCCAGCCGAAGCCAAAAAAGCGCTGTTTCATCGAGTGGCCGTAGCGCAGCAGGAACCAGACGAAAACCATCGGCAGCAGGAAGATCATGATCTTCAGCCAGCCTTCCACCGGACGACTGCCGTCGGCATTGGCCGGCTCGGCAACAGGTTGCTCGGTTGGCTGCTGGCGCCGACGCCGCGCGGCGGCCGGCATGACTTTCGGCAAAGGTTGCGGTTCAGGCGCTGGCGCACTGACTTCGGGCACTGCCTTGTTACGCGGCAGACTGCCGAATGAGATTGTTGCAGCCTGTATGGGCGCGGCTGCGGTCTGCGCGTGTACTGCTTGCTCCGCCATGGGAGCCCCGCAATGAATGCACGCGTTGGCTTCGGAGCTGATGCTCTTCTTGCATTCATAACATTCGATCAGCGCCATGTTCCGTTCCTTCAGAGTCGAGGCCGGCAGTTTGCCATGAGCGTCGCTGCATTTGAACCGGATCGAAGGTCGCACGCGCGCATCATTCTGCAATCAAGCCCGTGCTAGCATGTCGCGCATATTTGGAGGACCCATGGTCGAACACGATTTCCGCTACACCCTGATGAACCCGCAACACACCCTCACCGAATGCCGCGCCCTCGTTCCAGGCCGCTATCAGGTCACCGGCAACGGTGGCTCGATCCGCATCGGTGACGCCCTGCTGGTCACCCTCAAAGGCAGCAAGGACTTGTCCATGCGCCTGACCGTTGAAACCGTCCGCCACCTGATCAACCCGCCGGGCCAATGGACCGCGATGACCACGGGCCCAGTGTTCGGTGAACTGGCGATCCACACCTGGCAGGTCAACTGCGACAGCTGTGCCAAAGAGCTGAGCTTCGAATTCGCTGTCGACGCCAAACTCGGCAAAACCGCTGAGAAACCGGCTGCCACCGCACGTATCGCCGAGCTCGGCTGGAAAGCGGTCGGCGATAAACACCTGTGCCCGAAATGCCAGGAGCCTGCGTGATGAAACGCCTTGCCCTGACCGCGCTGGTGGGTGCCGGCCTGGTGGGTTGCGCCGCCGAACCCGTGCAACTGCAACAGAACCGCAGCTACATTCTGGAGTGGATCGGCGAGCGGCCGTTGATGGATTACAGCCATTTGACCGTGACCCTCGGCGATGATGGTCGCGCCTACGGCAACGGTGGCTGCAACCATTGGTTCGCGCCGTACACGCTGGAAGGTGACAAGCTGACTTTCGGCAAGATCGGCAAGACCCGCAAGCTCTGTGCCCCGGCGCTGATGGAGCAGGAACAACGCTTTCTGCAGGCGCTGGAGCATGTCGAGCGCTGGGACATCTCGCCGATCGAGCAGATGCGCTTCTGGCCGGCTGAAGGCAAGCCGTTGCGCTGGTGGCTGGAAGAAGGCTAAAAAGCCCTCACCCTAACCCTCTCCCAGAGGGAGAGGGGACTGATTGGGGGATATTGGAGAGCTACGTCGACCTGAACGGCCTATGCCGAATCCATAATCGACTGGATCTTTTAGGTCGGTGAGTCTGCCAAAGCCCTCACCCTAGCCCTCTCCCAAAGGGAGAGGGGACTGATTGGGGGATATTGGGGAGCTACGTCGACCTGAACGGCCTATGCCGAATCCATAATCGATCGAATCCCGCTCTGGCGACTGCCTAATCGAGCGGATCTGGTTTTGGTGAATTCACAATCGACTCAATCTCTCAGGTCGATGTAACTCGCCAGACACCTCGGTCGGCCCCCTCTCCCTCCGGGAGAGGGCTGGGGTGAGGGGCTTTTGACGTTACTGGGTCGCCTGCAGAGCCTCAAGCTTGGCCATCACCCCCGCCGCCGTCTGCTCCCCCATCAACTGCTCACGCACCTTGCCCTTGTTGTCGATGATGTACGTCACCGGCAGCGCTTCACTGCGCGGCAACTCGAACAACTCCGCCGGATCCTGCGCCAGCACGGTGAACTTGATGCCCAGCTTCTCGCTGGCGTCTTTCAGCTCCACACCCTGCACGTTGTCGAAGTTGACCCCGAAGACGCCAACGTTCTTGCTCTTCAATTCATCAGCCAGATGATTGAGTTCCGGAATTTCAGTCCGGCACGGGCCACACCATTCGGCCCAGTAGTTGAGCACTACCCACTGTTTGTCCAAGCGCTCGGACGCTACTTTCTGACCATTCTGGTCGATACCGTAATCATTGCCGCAGCCTCCCAGCATCAACGCCCCGATTATCGTCAATGCCGCTGCCAATCGCCGTGTCATGTCGTGTTCCTTGTGAAAATTTGAAGGCGCCTGCGACCCATTGCCTCCGAAGGTTCTGGATTGCGCGCTGCACAGTTAGAATAGCCGCCACTTTACGCCAGAAGCGACCCGCCATGACCGATCTGACGCTTTATCACAATCCGCGCTGCTCGAAATCCCGCGGCGCGCTGGAACTTCTTGAAGCCCGCGGCCTGACCCCGAACGTCGTGCGTTACCTCGAAACCCCTTTGAGCGCGGCGCAAATCAAGGCCCTGCTCGGCAAGCTCGGGATCAGCGCACGCCAGTTGCTGCGCACCGGTGAAGATGAATACAAAATGCTTCATCTGGCTGATGAAAGCCTCAGCGAAGCGCAATTGATCGACGCCATAGCCCAGCATCCAAAACTGATGGAACGCCCGATTCTCGAAGTCGGCGACAAAGCCGTCATCGGTCGTCCGCCGGAAAATATCCTGGAGTTGTTGCCGTGAGCGCGCCGTACATTCTGGTGCTGTATTACAGCCGCAACGGCTCGACCAACGAGATGGCCCGGCAGATTGCCCGTGGTGTCGAGCAGGCCGGTCTCGAAGCGCGTTTGCGCACCGTGCCGGCAATCTCTACCGAGTGCGAAGCCGTGGCCCCGGCCATACCGGACGAAGGCGCGTTGTATGCCACGCTCGATGACCTGAAGAACTGCGCTGGCCTGGCCCTCGGCAGCCCGACGCGTTTCGGCAACATGGCCGCGCCGCTGAAGTACTTCCTCGATGGCACCAGCAACCTGTGGCTGACCGGCGCCCTCGTCGGTAAACCGGCCGGCGTGTTCACCTCCACCGCCAGCCTGCACGGCGGTCAGGAAACCACTCTGCTGTCGATGATGTTGCCGCTGTTGCACCACGGCATGCTCATCACCGGTCTGCCGTACAGCGAGTCGGCGCTGCTGGAAACCCAGGGCGGCGGTACGCCTTACGGTGCCAGTCATCACGCTGGGGCTGACGGTAAAAAAGGCCTCGATCAGCACGAAGTGGCGCTGTGCCGTGCGCTGGGTCTGCGGCTGGCGAAAACCGCTCAGAAACTGGTGGGCTGAGATGGCGAAGAAGCCGAAGATTCTGCCGAGTGTCGAGTGGCTTGCGCCGCGCGTGAAGGCGATGCGGGTGATCAGCCTGCTGAGCTTTTTCGCCCTCGCCGGACTGCTCGCTGCTTACTATCTGCTGTTCGCCGACCTGCACGGCGCACGGCCGTGGGTGATTCTGCTGGTCGAGTTGATCCCGTGGATCGTTCTCGCACCGGCGATGATCATGGGCAGCGCCCGTGGGCATTCGTGGATGTGTTTTGTGGTGAATCTGTATTTCATCAAGGGCGCACTGGCGGCGTATGACCCGAACCGGCAGTGGTTTGGCGTGCTGGAGATGGTTGCGAGTCTGGCGGTGTTCTGCTCGGCGCTGCTGTATGTGCGGTGGCGGTATCAGTTGAATCGCAAGTTGGCAGGTGAAGGCGAAATCTCCGTCGCCTGAGTGAAAAGATCGCAGCCTTCGGCAGCTCCTACATTTGGAATGCGTTTCCCTGTAGGAGCTGCCGAAGGCTGCGATCTTTTAGCTGTTCAATGGTTGACGGTGTAAGCGAGCATCATCGAAATCTGGCTCATCGCCCGCCCGCCGCTCTGCTCATGCCACTGATTGAACACATCCTGCACGATCGCCAGATCGCGCAGACTGGTCGGCACCTTGTCGACGATCTTCTGCGCATTCAGCGCCGCGACCACGTCGTAGCTCGGCACGAATGTGTCCTTGCCGACCATGCGCAAAAACCGTGGTGCGGACAGCCCGCCCAGTTGATGGCCGTGCTTTTTCAGGTACGTCCATAAACCGACGATATCAGTCACCGACCAGTCGGCGATCAACGCACCGAAACTGCCCTTCTCTTTCTCGACATCGAGAATGAACTGCGCATTGCGCGGCACGCTTTTCAGCTTGCCGAGATGGCGAATGATCCGCGCGTCCTGCATCAGGCGCTCAAGGTGTTCGGCGCTCATCAGCACGACTTTTTCCGGGTCGAACTTGAAGAACACTTCTTCGAAGGCCGGCCACTTGGCGTCGACCAGGCTGTGCTTGAGGCCGGCACGGAACACGCGCAGGGCCATGGTCGAGAGGTAGCGGTCGTCGCTGATCTTGCGCAGTTGCGCCGGGGTTTTGGGAACGGGCAGATGGGCTTCCAGTTCAGCCGCCGAACCGAAGCGGTTCAGACAGTATTCGTGCAGCCACTTGTAATCGCGCATGCCCTCTCCTGGGAATTGAAAATGAAATTTTACCTGTGAACACAAAACACTGTGGGAGCGAGCTTGCTCGCGAAAGCGGTCTGTCATTCAACATGGATGTCGGCTGACACGACGCCTTCGCGAGCAAGCTCGCTCCCACATGGATCGGGTTTACAAGTTGACGACGTTAACGAAGCGCGAAGCCGCGGTCTCGTCGATCTTCAGGCTGGTGAAGTCGAACAGGTTGCGATCGGCCAGTTGCGACGGGATCACGTTCTGCAGACTGCGGAAGATGCTTTCAGTTCGACCGGGGGTCTTGCGCTCCCAGTCCAGAAGCATTTCCTTGACCACCTGACGTTGCAGGTTTTCCTGCGAACCGCAGAGGTTGCACGGGATGATCGGGAATTCCTTCAAATCCGAGTACGCCTGAATGTCTTTCTCGTTGCAGTACGCCAGTGGACGGATCACCACGTTGCGGCCGTCATCGGCGCGCAGCTTCGGCGGCATGGCTTTAAGCGAACCGTTGAAGAACATGTTGAGGAAGAACGTCTCGACGATGTCGTCGCGGTGATGACCGAGGGCCATTTTCGTCGCACCGATTTCATCGGCAAAGGTGTACAGCGTGCCGCGACGCAGGCGCGAGCACAGCGAGCAGGTGGTCTTGCCTTCCGGGATCAGTTCCTTGACCACCGAGTAGGTGTCTTTTTCGACGATGTGGTACTCGACGCCCAGCTCTTTCAGATAGGCCGGCAGCACATGCTCAGGGAAGCCCGGCTGCTTCTGGTCCATGTTCACCGCGACGATCTCGAACTTGATCGGGGCAACCTTCTGCAGGTGCAGGAGCACGTCGAGCATGGTGTAGCTGTCCTTGCCCCCGGACAGGCAGACCATGACCTTGTCGCCGTCTTCAATCATGTTGAAGTCAGCAACCGCTTCGCCGGCCAGGCGGCGCAGGCGCTTTTGCAGTTTGTTCTGGTTGACCGTAAGAGTGCCCATGACGCGAAATCCGTGAGGTGTGACGAAAGGCCGGCATTTTACGCAAAAACCCCGGCGTTGTGGGCACAGGTTGTCGCGGTCAGCCGCCAACGGGTTAACAGACCCCGAGGCGATTACCCGCCCTGTTTACAGCGCGATTTGCTCTAAGCCCCTAATACCTGTGCGGGTAAGACCTTTCTATACTGCGACATAAGGTCGCACACATCTGAAGACCTGTATTTGCTCGGCCACCTTGGCCCGTAGGCGCTCCGCTGGGGGGCGATGGCAATAACAAGAGGAGTGACTGGCATGATCCATCACGTAGTGGGACTTTTTACCCACCCCGATCAGGAATGGAAGGAAATCCGTGGCGACCAAGAGGAAAGCATCAGCCACATGTACCTCACCCACACGCTGATTCTGGCGGCGATCCCCGCTGTCTCGGCGTTTATCGGCACTACTCAGGTTGGCTGGGTGATCGGCAACCGCGCACCGGTGATGCTGACCTTTGAAAGCGCACTGTGGATGACGATCATGTCGTACCTGGCCATGCTCGGCGGGGTCGCGGTGATGGGTGCGTTCGTGCACTGGATGGCGCGTACTTATGACGCCAATCCAAGCCTGGCCCGTTGCGTGGCCTTCGCCACCTACACCGCGACACCGTTGTTCGTCGGCGGGCTGGCGGCGCTGTATCCGCATATGTGGCTGGGGATGATCGTCGGTACGGCGGCCATCTGCTACACGGTTTATCTGTTGTATGTGGGGCTACCGACGTTCATGAATATTCCGTCGGACGAGGGCTTCCTGTTTTCCAGTTCGGTGCTGGCGGTGGGTCTGGTGGTGCTGGTCGCCATCATGGCGTTCACCGTGATTGTCTGGGGGCTGGGCGTAGGTCCCGTTTATACCAACTGACTCGACAGGCTGAATACAGGCCGCCGCAAGGCGGCCTTGTCGTTTGGCGGATGACCATTCGGCAGCTTGGCGATTCGCAAGTCCACAGGGTTGCGGCATACTCGACGCCTCTGGAGATCCATCAAGCATGCCCGAGCAACTCAATACCCGCGTCGAAGACTGTTACCAACTCGCTGAATCCTTTTTCAAACGTTCTTTCCCACGCCCTGTCGTCAGTCTCAAGCTGCGCGGGCAAAAAGCCGGTGTCGCGCATCTGCACGAGAATCTGCTGCGCTTCAATCCGCAGCTGTACCGGGAAAACACCGAACACTTCCTCAAGCAGACCGTGGCCCACGAAGTCGCGCACCTGATCGCCCATCAGTTGTTTGGCGAGCGCATTCAACCCCACGGCGAGGAATGGCAACTGATCATGCGCGGGGTTTACGAACTACCGCCGGATCGCTGTCACACCTATGCAATCAAGCGCCGCAGCGTGACCCGCTATATCTACAAATGCCCGTGCGCGGACAGCGATTTTCCGTTTTCGGCGCAGCGCCATAGCCTGGTGCGGCAGGGGCGGCGGTATTTGTGTCGGCGCTGCCGGAGTACTTTGGTGTTCAGTGGTGAGATGCGCGTCGAATAGCCCGGATTTGCGGTGCCTGCGCCGGCCCCTTCGCGAGCAGGCTCGCTCCCACATTTGGAATGCGGCCCACTGT
>NZ_JBSVXS010000136.1:0-13280 GCF_054070155.1 Pseudomonas sp. SDT291_1_S447 | reverse complement strand
CGGTCGGCGGCTTCGTGGAGTTTTTTTGAATCGAGGGATTCGTAGGGGGAGGTGGGGTCGGTTTCGGGTGGGTTGGGTGTTGGTTTGATCATGGTGGAACTCCGTGGTTGATTTGGCCGCCACGGCTCATCGCTAAACAAGTAAAGGTGGCGGCTGTACGCAGGTTAGCGATCCGGGTCACAGAAACCCCGGGTAGACCCGAAGGTCTCCCACGCACAGCCACCATGACGCCAAGTGCAGATAGTCAAAGCTGCAATTGATACTGGGGATTGAGCGTCTGTAGGGCATCGGATCGCTAAACCCGATCGCTGATTCGTCAGCGACCAATCCACAATAGAACCCGACCCCAAGGCGCACAAGCCGGCGGATTCTGGCTTGGCTGTAGGCAATGGCGCAAGGATTTGTAGCCTCGAAGGCGTGTCTGCAGGTGTCTTTTAAACAGCATCGTTTAAATGAAGAAATTTGCGCCGAATATGAGGGCCCCTTCGCGAGCAGGCTCGCTCCCACATTTGGATTGCATTTCAATCTGACATTTGGAATGCGGTTCCCTGTGGGAGCGAGCCTGCTCGCGAAAGGGCCGGTTCAATCAGCGAAAATTCCTTGAACAAACCCCTCTATTTCATTCCCCTGCAAAAGTTGGAAAGCTTCTTGCAGTACCCGCCGTGAGCCCGCTCTGGGCGTCAAAAGTTTGCTTTAAAGGAACGGGGAAAACCGGTGGATCGCTCTCAGTTATTCAACACAGCTCGCTCGAATGTTGCCGACCTCAGTCGAGGCAATCTGGGCGTGCCGTTGTTGCTGCTGGTCATGTTGGCAATGATGATGTTGCCGATTCCGCCGTTCCTGCTCGACGTGTTCTTTACCTTCAACATCGCGCTGTCGATCGTCGTCCTGCTGGTCTGCGTGTATGCGCTGCGACCGCTGGATTTCGCCGTGTTCCCGACCATTCTGCTGGTCGCGACGTTGCTGCGGCTGGCGTTGAACGTGGCTTCGACGCGGGTGGTGATGCTCCACGGTCAGGATGGCCACGCCGCTGCTGGTAAGGTGATTCAGGCCTTCGGTGAGGTGGTGATCGGCGGTAACTACGTGGTCGGTATCGTGGTCTTCGCGATTTTGATGATCATCAACTTCGTCGTGGTGACCAAGGGTGCCGGGCGGATTTCCGAGGTGAGCGCGCGTTTCACCCTCGATGCGATGCCCGGCAAACAAATGGCGATCGACGCCGACCTCAACGCCGGTCTGATTGACCAGAACCAGGCCAAGGCGCGCCGTCAGGAAGTCGCCCAAGAGGCCGAGTTCTACGGTTCGATGGACGGTGCCAGCAAGTTCGTCCGTGGTGACGCCATCGCCGGCCTGCTGATTCTGTTCATCAACCTCATCGGCGGTATGGCCGTCGGTATCTTCCAGCACAACATGAGCTTCGGCGATGCAGGCAAGGTTTACGCCTTGCTGACTATCGGTGACGGTTTAGTGGCGCAATTGCCATCACTGTTGTTATCTACAGCAGCAGCGATCATGGTGACCCGTGCTTCCGGCTCGGAAGACATGGGCAAGCAAATCAATCGCCAGATGTTCGCCTCGCCGAAAGCGCTGGCGGTGGCGGCAGGGATGATGGCGGTCATGGGCCTGGTGCCGGGCATGCCGCACTTCTCGTTCCTGACCATGGCCGCGCTGGCCGCTGGTGGCGCGTACCTGTTCTGGAAGAAGCAGAACGTGGCCAAGGTCGTGGCGCTGGAAGAGGTCAAGCGTCAGCAGGAGCTGCTGCCGTCGCCGGCCCGCGCCATGGAAACCAAGGAGCTGGGCTGGGATGACGTGACGCCGATCGACATGATCGGCCTGGAAGTCGGTTATCGCCTGATCCCGCTGGTGGACCGCAATCAGGGCGGGCAATTGCTGGCGCGGATCAAGGGCGTGCGCAAGAAGCTCTCGCAGGATCTGGGCTTCCTGATGCCGACCGTGCACATCCGCGACAACCTCGATCTGGCGCCCAGCGCCTATCGACTGACGCTGATGGGCGTGATCCTCGCCGAAGCCGAGATCTATCCGGATCGCGAACTGGCGATCAACCCGGGCCAGGTCTACGGCACGCTCAACGGTATTAACGCCAAAGATCCGGCTTTCGGCCTGGAGGCGGTGTGGATCGAAATCAGCCAGCGGGCCCAGGCACAATCGCTCGGTTACACCGTGGTCGACGCCAGCACCGTGGTCGCCACGCACTTGAACCAGATTCTGTACAAGCACTCCAGTGAGCTGATCGGCCACGAAGAAGTGCAGCAACTCATGCAATTGCTGGCCAAAAGCTCGCCGAAACTGGCTGAAGAGTTGGTGCCGGGCGTGGTCACCTTGTCGCAGTTGCTCAAAGTGCTGCAAGCGTTGCTCGCCGAGCATGTGCCGGTGCGCGATATCCGCAGCATTGCCGAAGCCATCGCCAACAACGCCGCGAAGAGTCAAGATACCGCCGCGTTGGTCGCCGCTGTGCGCGTCGGCGTATCGCGCGCCATCGTCCAAAGCATTGTAGGCACTGAGTCGGAGCTGCCTGTGATCACCTTGGAACCAAGGTTGGAACAAATATTGCTCAATAGTCTGCAGAAGGCAGGACAAGGCTCGGAAGAGGGCGTTCTGCTGGAGCCAAGCATGGCCGAGAAGCTGCAGCGTTCGCTCATCGAAGCGGCGCAGCGTCAGGAAATGCAAGGTCAGCCGGTGATCCTTTTGGTCGCTGGCCCGATCCGCGCGATGCTCTCGCGCTTTGGCCGCCTCGCAGTCCCTGGATTGCATGTGCTGGCCTACCAGGAAATACCGGACAACAAGCAAGTGACCATCGTTGCGACAGTAGGGCCCAACGGCTGAGGTAGTGGTTTATGCAAGTTAAGCGTTTCTTTGCCGCCGATATGCGTCAGGCCATGAAGCTGGTTCGTGATGAGCTGGGCGCTGATGCCGCCATCATTGGCAACCGCCGCATTGCCGGCGGTGTCGAGCTGACGGCGGCACTGGATTACAAATTGTCGGCGCTGGCGCCACGGGTTCCGAACATGGAACTCGAAGACGAGCTGCGCAAGACCCAATCGCGCATCGTCACTGCCCAGGCCGAGTTGAGCCTGCGTGGCGAAGCCGATGGCAATAGCAACCGCCAGATCTTCGCCGGCCTGCCGTTGACCGCTGGCCTGCCGCTGACTGCCGCTGAACCGCTGAGCGAGCCGACTTACGCCGCCCCGGCGCGTCCGGCCCCGGCGCCTGCACAGTCCTCCGGCGGTGTTGATCCGCGCGCACTGGATTCGATGCGTTTTGAATTGAACAGCCTGCGCGAGCTGATGGAAGTTCAGCTCGGCACTCTGGCCTGGAATCAGCTGCAAGGCAGCCGCCCGGCGCAAGCCAACCTGTATCGCCGTCTGCAACGTATCGGTCTGTCCGGCCCGTTGTCGCGCGATCTGCTGGCGATGATCACTGATATCGAAGAACCCCGTCAGGCCTGGCGCATGTTGCTCGCGCACCTGGCGCGGATGATTGCCGTGCCGGAAGTCGAGCCGCTGGAAGAGGGCGGTGTCATCGCCATGGTCGGCCCTGCCGGCATGGGCAAGACCACTACACTCGCCAAGCTTGCCGCGCGTTATGTGCTGAAATACGGCGCGCAGAATGTCGCGCTGGTGAGCATGGACAGTTTCCGCATCGGCGCTCAGGAACAACTGAAGACGCTGGGCCGCATTCTCAATGTGCCGGTGACTCACGTCGATCCGGGCCAATCGCTGGTGCAGGCGCTGGATCCACTGCTGCGCAAACGCGTGGTATTGATTGATACTGCCGGCCTGCAAGCCAGTGATCCGGCGCTGCGCATGCAGCTGGAAAGTCTGGCCGGACGTGGCATTCGATCAAAAAATTATCTGGTCTTGGCAACCACCAGCCAGAAACAGGTTCTAACCGCCGCTTATCACAGTTACAAGCGTTGCGGGCTAGCCGGGTGCATCCTGACTAAACTGGATGAAACGGCCAGCCTTGGCGAAGTGTTGAGCCTGGCGATCAGTCATGAATTGCCGGTCGCGTACCTGACCGATGGCCCACGGATTCCGGATGATTTGCATCTGCCGCGCCGTCATCAACTGGTCAGCCGCGCCGTCAGCGTGCAAATGCAGGAAGAACCCAGCGAAGAAGCCATGGCTGACATGTTCGCTGATATCTATCACAGCCCGACCAAGCAGGTAGGCTGAGGTATTCATGAACAGTTTTTGTACCTACATCGATGGTCTGCCATGCATTGTTCCGGTTGTGAACGCGCAGCCAGTAATGTGGCCTCCGTCTATGCAAGACAAGGTAAAGAAATAACATGGGCAGCATGCATCCCGTACAGGTGATCGCGGTGACCGGCGGCAAAGGTGGCGTCGGCAAGACTAACGTGTCAGTGAACTTGTCGCTGGCGCTGGCAGAGCTTGGCCGTCGGGTCATGCTGCTGGACGCCGACCTCGGTCTGGCGAACGTTGACGTATTGTTGGGGCTGACCCCTAAACGCACGCTGGCCGACGTCATCGAAGGCCGTTGCGAGTTGCGCGACGTGCTGTTGCAAGGCCCCGGTGGCATCCGCATCGTCCCGGCCGCGTCCGGCACGCAAAGCATGGTGCACCTGAGCCCGGCGCAACACGCCGGTCTGATTCAGGCGTTCAGCGACATCGGCGACAATCTCGACGTACTGGTGATCGACACCGCTGCGGGTATTGGTGACTCGGTAGTCAGTTTTGTTCGCGCCGCGCAGGAAGTGTTGCTGGTGGTCTGCGACGAGCCAACCTCGATCACCGACGCTTACGCGCTGATCAAGTTGCTCAACCGCGATTACGGCATGAACCGCTTCCGCGTGCTGGCCAACATGGCGCAGAGCCCGCAGGAAGGGCGCAACCTGTTCGCCAAGTTGACCAAGGTCACGGATCGCTTCCTTGACGTCGCTCTACAATACGTCGGCGCCGTGCCTTACGACGAAAGCGTGCGTAAAGCGGTGCAGAAGCAGCGTGCGGTGTACGAAGCCTTTCCGCGTTCCAAGTGCGCACTGGCGTTCAAGGCGATCGCGCAGAAGGTCGACACCTGGCCGCTGCCCGCCAACCCGCGTGGCCACCTTGAGTTTTTCGTCGAGCGCCTCGTGCAGCAAACGGCAGGGCCCGTGCTATGACAGCAAGCGGTATGAACTACTACAAGAAGTCGGCACGTGACGCGCAGTACGAGTTGATCGAGCGTTACGCGCCACTGGTCAAGCGCATTGCCTACCACTTGCTGGCACGCTTGCCGGCGAGTGTGCAGGTCGAAGACCTGATCCAGGCCGGGATGATCGGCCTGCTCGAAGTCTCGACCAAATATGACGCCAGCAAAGGCGCCAGTTTCGAAACGTACGCGGGCATACGAATCCGCGGCGCGATGCTCGACGAAGTGCGCAAAGGGGACTGGGCGCCACGCTCGGTTCACCGCAATACCCGGATGGTCAGCGACGCAATTCGCTCAATTGAAGCTAAAACCGGCCGTGATGCTAAAGATCACGAGGTTGCGGCCGAACTCCAATTGAGTCTCGACGATTACTACGGGATTTTGAATGACACCTTGGGCAGTCGCCTGTTCAGTTTCGACGACCTGTTGCAGGACGGCGAACACGAAGGGCTGCACGAGGATGGCGCGAGTGCTCATATGGAGCCGTCACGCGATCTGGAAGATGAACGCTTCCAGGCGGCGCTGGCGGACGCGATTGCCAATTTGCCGGAGCGTGAGCGACTGGTGTTGGCGCTGTACTACGACGAAGAGCTGAACCTCAAGGAGATCGGTGAAGTCCTTGGCGTCAGTGAATCGCGGGTCAGCCAGTTACACAGCCAGTGCGCGGCCCGTTTGCGGGGGCGTTTGGGGGAGTGGCGAGCGCGCTGAAGGCAGTGTGGGGACACTGCGAACGAGGCTGGTGCGGTGATGAACGGCACCGGTCTTGCTCTGTTGTGCTCCAGACAGTCTTTGAGTGCTGCGCCGATTGATTGAAGTGGCGCGTCCAGGTGCTGGGCGCGTTTAAGACTGCTTGGAGGTCGAATTGAACAAAGACATGAAAATCCTCATCGTTGATGACTTCTCAACGATGCGGCGGATCATCAAGAACCTGCTGCGTGATCTTGGGTTCACCAACACCGTCGAGGCTGACGATGGCGTGACTGCCATTCCAGTGCTCAACAGCGGCAGCATCGACTTTCTGGTAACGGACTGGAACATGCCGGGCATGACCGGTATCGACCTGCTGCGCCACGTGCGTGCCGATGAAAAACTCAAGCACCTGCCAGTGCTGATGGTGACTGCAGAAGCCAAGCGCGAGCAGATCATCGAGGCCGCTCAGGCCGGTGTAAACGGCTACGTAGTCAAACCTTTCACGGCTCAGGCGTTGAAAGACAAAATCGAGAAGATTTTCGAACGCATCGGCTGATGAACGCGCGGGGGAGCTATGGAGCATAACGAATCTTCACAGGGCGATTTCGAGTCGACCCTGAAAAAACACGCGGTCGAACTGGTCGAGAGCCTTGAAAAAGGCAGGTTCGGCGACGCTGTGCAACTGATCCATGAGCTCAATCAGACCCGTGACCGTGGCCTGTATCAGGAAGTGGGCAAGCTCACACGTGAACTGCACAGTGCGATCGTCAACTTCCAGATCGACCCGAACATGCCGCAGGCCGAGGAAGTGTCGCAGATCACCGACGCCACCGAACGCCTGGGCTATGTGGTCAAGCTGACGGAAGCCGCGGCCAACCGCACCATGGATCTGGTGGAAAGCGCCACGCCGGTGGTCAACAGTCTGGCTGATGAAGCGCAGACCTTGAGTGCCGATTGGGGTCGCTTCATGCGTCGCGAGGTCGGGGCTGAAGAGTTCCGTGAACTGGCGCGCCGGGTCGACGGTTTTCTGTCACGCAGCAGCACGGACAACCGTGCGGTGTCGAGCAATCTCAACGACATCCTGCTGGCCCAGGATTACCAGGACCTGACCGGTCAGGTGATCAAGCGTGTGACCCAACTGGTCACCGAAGTCGAAAGCAATTTGCTCAAACTCGTGCTCATGGCCAGTCAGGTCGACCGCTTTGCGGGCATCGAACATGACCGCGCCGCGATGCTTGCAGAAAAAGATCCACAAAAACATCTCTCGCAGGGTGAAGGTCCGCAGATTCATGCCGATAAACGAGAAGACGTTGTGTCCGGTCAGGACGATGTGGACGATTTGTTATCCAGCCTCGGGTTCTAGAGTTTTGGAATTTTAGGTTTTTTGGGTTTTTAGACCTGTAGGAGCACCCCATTAATGAGCTTCGGCGCCGATGAAGAGATCCTTCAGGATTTCCTGGTTGAGGCCGGCGAGATTCTTGAGCAACTGTCCGAACAACTGGTCGAGCTGGAAAGCCGCCCGGATGACGCAGATCTGCTCAACGCAATTTTTCGCGGTTTCCACACTGTAAAAGGGGGCGCCGGCTTCCTTCAGCTCAATGAGCTGGTGGAGTGCTGTCACATCGCCGAAAACGTGTTCGACATCCTGCGCAAGGGTGAGCGTCGCGTTGATGCAGAACTGATGGACGTTGTCCTCGAAGCACTGGACGCGGTGAACAGCATGTTCACTGAGGTTCGTGAGCGTGCGCCGATCACCGCGGCCACCCCGGAACTGCTGGCCGCCCTGGCGCGTCTGGCCGAACCGCAATCGGCGGACGAAGCCCCGGCTTCGCCAGTGGCCGAGATGATCGAAGAGCTGGTCGTCGAAGGCGACGCATCGGGCGACATCACCGATAACGAATTTGAACAGCTGCTGGACTCGCTGAACGCCGTCAAGGCTGAAGCTGAAGCCCCGGCCGCTGCTGCACCTGCGCAAACGGCCAATGAAGCCGCGAGCGATGAAATCACCGATGCCGAGTTCGAGTCGTTGCTCGATCAACTGCACGGCAAAGGCCAGTTCGCGGTGGACGCGGTTGCACCAGCGGCGGCAGCCCCTGCGGCGCCGGCCAAGGGCGACAGCTCCGACATCACCGACGACGAATTCGAAGCCCTGCTCGATCAGTTGCATGGCAAGGGCAACTTTGCCGTGGACGCGCTGGAGTCGGCGATTGCTTCGGCACCTGCGCCGGCTGCTCCAGCGGCCGCCGCGGCCGGCAGCGATCTGATCAGCGATCACGAGTTCGAATCGCTGCTCGACGAATTGCACGGTAAAGGCAAGTTTTCCGAAGTCGGCACCGCCGCTGCTGGCAGTGCTTCGACCGTCGCCACGCCTGCCGCCAAGGCACCGGCCGCTGCTGCAGCGCCCAAGCCTGCCGCCAAGCCTGAGCCAAAAGCCGAAGCGCCAAAACCGGCTGCCGCTGCTGCCCCGGCTCCGGCCCGTGCGCCGGCAACACCGCCACCGGAAAAACCGGCAAGCGAAGCCGAAACCACCGTGCGCGTCGACACGGCACGTCTCGACGAAATCATGAACATGGTCGGCGAGCTGGTGCTGGTGCGTAACCGTCTGGTGCGCCTGGGTCTGAACAGCGGCGATGAAGCCATGCAAAAGGCCGTGTCGAACCTCGACGTGGTCACGGCTGACTTGCAGACCGCCGTCATGAAGACGCGGATGCAGCCGATCAAGAAGGTCTTCGGGCGCTTCCCGCGTCTGGTTCGCGACCTCGCGCGTCAACTCAAGAAAGAGATCAACCTGGAACTGGTGGGTGAAGAAACCGACCTCGACAAAAACCTTGTCGAGGCCCTGGCCGACCCGCTGGTCCACTTGGTGCGCAATGCCGTCGACCACGGCATCGAGTCGCCGGAAGAACGCGAAGCCTCGGGCAAGGCCCGTGGTGGTCGCGTGGTGCTGGCGGCCGAACAGGAAGGCGACCATATCCTGCTGTCGATTTCCGATGACGGCAAAGGCATGGACCCGAACGTCCTGCGCGCCATCGCGGTAAAACGCGGGGTGATGGACAAGGACGCGGCCGATCGCCTCAGCGATACCGAGTGCTACAACCTGATTTTCGCCCCGGGTTTCTCGACCAAGACCGAGATCTCCGACGTGTCCGGCCGCGGTGTCGGCATGGACGTGGTGAAGACCAAGATTTCCCAGCTCAACGGTTCGATCAACATCTACTCGACCAAGGGCCAGGGCTCGAAGATCGTCATCAAGGTGCCGCTGACCCTCGCGATCATGCCAACCCTGATGGTGATGCTCGGCAACCAGGCGTTTGCGTTCCCGTTGGTCAACGTCAACGAAATCTTCCACCTCGACCTGTCGACCACCAACGTCGTCGACGGCCAGGAAGTGGTGATCGTGCGGGACAAGGCGCTGCCATTGTTCTACCTCAAGCGCTGGCTGGTCAGCTCCGCCGCTCACGAAGAGCAGCGTGAAGGCCACGTGGTGATCCTTTCGGTGGGCACTCAGCGGATCGGCTTCGTCGTCGATCAACTGGTCGGTCAGGAAGAAGTGGTCATCAAGCCATTGGGCAAAATGCTGCAGGGCACTCCGGGCATGTCCGGCGCCACCATTACCGGTGACGGCCGCATCGCGCTGATTCTCGATGTTCCAAGCATGCTCAAGCGTTACGCCGCACGGCGTATTTGAATCCGGGGCGGCGGGGCGACAACGTCCCGCTGCACCTAATGGAGTGTTTATGGCAGTCAAAGTCCTGGTGGTGGACGATTCGGGTTTTTTCCGCCGCCGCGTCTCGGAAATTCTTTCAGCGGATCCGAGCATTCAGGTGGTCGGCACCGCCACCAACGGTAAAGAGGCGATCGATCAGGCGCTGGCACTCAAGCCGGACGTGATCACCATGGACTACGAGATGCCGATGATGGATGGCATCACGGCAGTGCGGCACATCATGCAGCGCTGCCCGACCCCGGTGTTGATGTTCTCCTCGCTGACCCACGAAGGCGCCCGGGTCACCCTCGATGCGCTGGACGCCGGCGCGGTGGATTTCCTGCCGAAGAATTTCGAAGACATCTCGCGCAATCCCGAGAAGGTCAAGCAATTGCTGTGCGAGAAGGTGCATAGCATCTCGCGCAGTAATCGTCGTTTCAGTGCTTATAGCGCACCGGCTCCAGCCGCAGCGCCAACGCCTGCACCGGCTCCGGCGCCATCCAGCTTCAGCAGCCACAGCACCAGCGCACCGGCACGTCCGGCACCCGCGCCTGTGCATGCACCTGCTCCAAGCCGTGCTCCGGCTGCCAGCGCTTCGTCGCCAGCGCCGAAACGCAAAGCCTACAAACTGGTTGCCATCGGTACGTCGACGGGCGGCCCGGTTGCCTTGCAGCGCGTGCTGACTCAGTTGCCAGCGAACTTTCCGGCGCCGATCGTGCTGATCCAGCACATGCCGGCAGCGTTCACCAAGGCGTTTGCCGAGCGTCTCGACAAGCTCTGCCGCATCAGCGTCAAGGAAGCCGAGGATGGCGACATCCTGCGTCCGGGCCTGGCGTTGCTCGCACCGGGTGGCAAGCAAATGATGATCGATGGCCGTGGCGCGGTGAAAATCCTCCCGGGCGACGAGCGTCTGAACTACAAGCCGTGCGTGGACATCACCTTCGGTTCGGCGGCGAAATCCTACGGCGACAAAGTTCTGGCGGTGGTGTTGACCGGCATGGGCGCCGACGGCCGTGAAGGCGCGCGTCTGCTCAAGCAGGGCGGCAGCGCCGTGTGGGCGCAGGATGAAGCCAGTTGTGTGATTTACGGCATGCCGATGGCTATCGTCAAAGCCGACCTCGCCGACGCGGTGTATAGCCTCGACGACATCGGCAAGCACATTGTCGAGGCGTGTATCTGATGGATGTTCTAAGCCTTATCGGGATCATCATGGCGTTCGTCGCCATCATCGGTGGTAACTACCTTGAGGGTGGTCACCTCGGTGCGCTGGCCAACGGCCCGGCGGCATTGATCGTACTGGGCGGCACCATCGGTGCCGCACTGCTGCAATCGCCGATGAGCGCGTTCAAACGCGCCATGCAGATTCTGGCGTGGATCTTCTTCCCGCCGCGTGTGGACTTGGCCGGCGGCATTGATCGCGTGGTCAACTGGAGCCTCACCGCACGCAAGGAAGGTCTGCTCGGTCTGGAAGGCGTGGCCGATGCCGAACCTGACAATTACTCGCGCAAAGGCCTGCAACTGTTGGTCGACGGTGCCGAGCCGGAAGCGATTCGCAGCATCCTCGAAGTGGATTTCTACACCCAGGAAGCCCGCGACATTGAAGCGGCGAAAGTCTTCGAAAGCATGGGCGGCTACGCGCCGACCATCGGCATCATCGGCGCGGTGATGGGCCTGATCCACGTGATGGGCAATCTTGCTGATCCGACTCAGTTGGGCAGCGGCATTGCTGTGGCTTTCGTCGCGACCATCTATGGTGTGGCCAGTGCCAACCTGATCCTGTTGCCGGTGGCAGCCAAATTGAAGTCAATCGCGTTGCGGCAGTCGCGTTATCGCGAAATGTTGTTGGAAGGCATTTTGTCGATCGCCGAAGGTGAAAACCCTCGCTCCATTGAGTTGAAGCTGCAAGGCTTCATGGATTAAGGGAATAACCTCATGGCACGTCGTCGCCACCAGGAAGAGCATGTAAACCACGAACGCTGGCTGGTTTCCTACGCTGACTTCATCACGTTGCTGTTCGCGTTCTTCGTGGTCATGTACTCGATTTCGTCGATCAACGAAGGCAAGTACAAAGAGATTTCCGAAGCGCTGGTCGGCGTCTTCAAGGACTCCGACCGCGCGCTCAAACCGATCCCGATCGGCGACGAGCGACCGAAAACCGTGACCCCGGCCAAGCCGCTGGTCAAGGACGCCGAGCAGATCGACGCCGGTATCGCCGGCGCCAGCGATCCGCTGAAAAGCATCGCCGATGACATCAGCGCTGCGTTCGGCGACTTGATCAGTTCCAACCAGATGACCGTGCGTGGCAACGAGCTGTGGGTCGAGATCGAACTCAACTCCAGCCTGTTGTTCGGCAGTGGCGATGCCATGCCGAGCGACATTGCCTTCAACATCATCGACAAGGTTGCAGCGATTCTGAAACCGTTCGACAACCCGATTCACGTCGAAGGCTTCACCGACGATCAACCGATCCGCACCGCGCAGTACCCGACCAACTGGGAACTGTCCTCGGCGCGGTCGGCGAGCATCGTGCGCATGCTGGCCATGCAGGGCGTGAACCCTGGCCGATTGGCATCGGTGGGTTACGGCGAGTTTCAACCGGTGGCCAACAACGCTACCGCTGAAGGCCGGGGGAAAAACCGCCGGGTGGTTCTGGTGGTTTCGCGCAATCTCGATGTACGTCGCAGCCTCACGGGCACCGGGACCGCCAATGCGCAACCGGACGCTGCATTGAAGCGGGCTGGCACACAAACTGCACCGACCCCGGTCAAGACGCCGGGACGCGAGAGTGCCGTCAATTCTCCGTCACCCGCATTAACACGCTGAGCTATGTCTCGGTCGAGCATATCGGCCGGGAGGAACGAACTGAATGAGAGTCTGGGCAGTCGCCAATCAAAAGGGTGGTGTCGGTAAAACCACATCTTCCATCGCTTTAGCCGGATTGCTGGCCGAGGCGGGCAAGCGCGTGGTTGTGGTCGATCTCGACCCGCACGGCTCGATGACCAGCTATTTCGGCTACGACCCCGACAGCCTGGAACACAGCAACTACGACCTGTTTCTGCACAAGGGCAGCGTGCCGCAAGGCCTGCCGGGGCAGTTGCTGTTGTCGACCAGCGACGAACGCATTTCCCTGCTACCGTCGAGCACCGCATTGGCGACCCTTGAGCGTCAGTCGCCGGGGCAGAGTGGTCTGGGTCTGGTGATCGCCAAGAGTCTGGCGCAGTTGTGGCAGGACTTTGATTACGCGGTGATCGACAGCCCGCCGTTGCTCGGCGTGCTGATGGTCAACGCCCTCGCGGCGAGCCAGCAACTGGTGATCCCGGTGCAAACCGAGCATCTGGCCGTCAAAGGTCTGGAGCGCATGGTCAACACCCTGGCGATGATCAACCGCTCGCGCAAACAGGCGTTGCCGTTCAGCATCGTGCCGACCCTGTTCGATCGCCGTACGCAGGCATCGATGCATACCTTGCGCGTGCTGCGCGACAAATTCCCCGACGAGATCTGGCAGGGTTACATCCCGGTCGATACCCGTCTGCGCGACGCCAGCCGGGCCGGTGTCACGCCTTCGCAATTCGACGGCAAGAGCCGTGGCGTGCTGGCGTATCGCGCGCTGCTCAAGCATCTGTTGGCGCAACAACTTGTTCCGCAGGTGGCTTGAATGATTTTGACCTCTGTAGGAGCTGCCGCAGGCTGCGATCTTTTGATCTTGCTTTGT
>NZ_JBSVXS010000135.1:0-13376 GCF_054070155.1 Pseudomonas sp. SDT291_1_S447 | reverse complement strand
CTATGTCACCGCGTATGTTGTGTACGACACAGAAACCTGTGGGAGCTGGCTTGCCAGCGATGGGGCCGGATCAGGCAACACAAATCCAAACGATCAGCGCCCGCCACCCAAATCAACAAACGTCCCCGTCGCATACGACGCCTTGTCTGACAACAACCAGACAATCGCCTCCGCCACCTCATCCGGCCGCCCGCCACGGGCCATCGGAATCGCCGACTCCAGCTTGCTGACCCGATCCGGATCGCCGCTCAAGGCATGGAAATCGGTGTAGATGTAACCCGGACGCACCGCGTTGACCCGAATCCCTTCGCCCGCCACTTCCTTGGACAAACCGATGGTGAAGGTATCAAGCGCACCTTTGGACGCGGCGTAATCAACGTATTCGTTGGGCGAACCAAGACGCGAGGCCACCGACGACACATTGACGATGCTGCCGCCCTGCCCGCCGTGCTTGGGCGACATGCGCAGGATTGCGTGCTTGGCGCAGAGGATCGGCGCCAGGACATTGGTTTTCATGATCTTGAGAATGCGAAATTCGGACATTTCGTCGACCCGCGACTTTTGCCCGACGGTGCCAGCGTTGTTCACCAAAGCGGTGACGCGGCCCAGTTCGCTGTCGACCCGCTGGAACAGCGCGATGACTTCGTCTTCGATGCTGACATCGGCGCGCACCGCGATGGCTTGTGCGCCCAGTGCGCGGACTTGCTCCAGCACGCTTTGCGCGGCTTGTTCATCCGACTGATAGTTGATGCAGATCCGATAGCCTTGCTCGGCAGCCAACAGCGCCGTAGCGGCGCCAATCCCGCGCCCGCCGCCGGTGATCACAATGACTTTATCCATGCTGGCCTTTCTCCCCCGATGCACACGTAACAGTCGGGGGGAAGAATAACCGCCATTGGCGGGTTTTGCATGGGGTCTGTGGTGTCTGGGCAGACGCCTTCGCGAGCAAGCTCGCTCCCACAGGGTTCTGTGTCGTTCACACAGCCAATGTGGGAGCGAGCTTGCTCGCGAAGAACGATAACGAGATCAATCAGACCACCGCTGCCTGCTGACTACGCGCAATATCCTGCATGAATTTGTCCGCCGGCATCGGATGCCCGAGCAGATAACCCTGCAACGAATCACACCCCAGCTCAGTCAGAAACGCCTGCTGCACACCGGTTTCAACACCTTCGGCGACAATGCGCAAACCGAGCGCCTGACCCAGCGCAACGATCGCCGAAACAATCGCTGCATCGTCACTGTCATGCTCCAGATCGCGCACAAAACCTCGGTCGATCTTCAACTCGTTGGCCGGCAAGCGCTTGAGGTACATCAGGCTGGAATAACCGGTGCCGAAGTCATCGATCGACAGATCGACGCCCATGTCCGACAACTCCTGCAATACCGTCATGCTCGCATCGGCATCGCTCATCGCCGTGGTTTCGGTGATTTCCAGGGTCAGGCTGTTGGCCGGCAAGTGATGAGTGGCCAGCGCTTTGGCTACGCTGCGCACCAGCCCGGTGTGGCAGAACTGCAACGCCGACAGGTTCACCGCAATGCGCCAATCGGTGTAACCGAGCACGTACCACTCGCGCATTTGCCGGCAGGCTTCATTGAGCACCCATTCACCGATCGGAATGATCAACCCGGATTTCTCCGCCAGTTCGATGAACTTGTCCGGCATCAGCATGCCGTGAATCGGGTGTTGCCAGCGCAACAGCGCTTCAGCGCCGACCGGACGGCCATTGGCGGCGTCGAATTTGGGTTGGTAATGCAGGCTGAACTGGCTGTGTTCCAGCGCCGCGCGCAGGTCCTGTAACAACTGCAACTGCTTGCGCGCGTTGTTGTTCATCGACGCGTCGAAAAAGCTGTAACCGTTTTTGCCGCCACCCTTGGCGTGGTACATCGCCGCGTCGGCATTCATCAGCAGTTCCTGCGCGGTCTGGCCATTGCCCGGATACAGGGCGATGCCAACGCTGGCGGAAATCTGCAAGTCATGTTCGGCGACGCGGAATGATTGCGCGATCAGACCGACCTGACGCGCGGCCAGTCCCAGCGCATCATTGGGTTCGCTCAGACGCACCAGCAACACGAATTCATCGCCACCGATGCGCGCCAGTGTGTCCAGGCTGCGCAAGTCTTCACGCAGACGCACGCCGACTTCGCGCAACAACTGATCGCCCATGTGATGGCCGAACGCATCATTGACCGGTTTGAATCCGTCCAGATCGATGAACATCAAGGCAAAACAGCCGCCCTGCTCGTGGACCTTTTTCATCGCCTGATTGATCCGGTCGTCCAGCAACATGCGGTTCGGCAGGCCGGTCAGAGTGTCGTGCAGGGCCAGTTGCGTGAGTTCGCGGTTGGCCACGGTCAACGAGTGCGCGAGATCAGCGGTACGCGCTTCGAGGCGCGCGTCGAGAATCGAGGTCAGCAAGGCAATCGACAGCACCGCCAACGTGGTGATCAACACCAAGCTGTCTAGGCCATTGCCCTTCAAGCCATTGACGGTGGCGCCACAGAAACTGCCGTCAGGGAACTGCGCGGCGGCCATGCCGGTGTAATGCATGCCGACAATGGCGATGCCCATGATGATCGCTGCGCCGCCACGAATCAGGCGCACATAAGGAGAGTGCTGACGCAGGCGAAAGGCGATCCACAGCGCCGCCGCCGACGCACCCACGGCGATCAGCAACGAGGCGCCAAACAGTGTCGGGTCGTAGTCGATTCCCGGGGTCATGCGCATCGCCGCCATGCCGGTGTAATGCATGGCACTGATCCCGGCGCCCATGATCAGCGCACCGAACGCCAGTTGCAGAATCGGCAGTTTCGGCTGACTGACCAGCCACAAGGCAAATCCACAGGACAACACCGCGATCAACAGTGACAGCGCGGTCAGGGTGATGTCGTAGCCAAGGTCGATCGGCAGCTTGAAGGCGAGCATGCCAATGAAGTGCATCGACCAGACGCCGATGCCCATGGCAAACGCACCGCCGGCGGTCCAGAAATGCACCGCACGGCCCTTGGCCGTGGCGATACGACCGGTGAGGTCGAGCGCGGTATAGGAAGCGAGAATCGCCACGCACAACGAAATGAAAACCAGGGTGGAGGAATAACTACCGATGAGCATGGGATTTCTCGTGGCTACCCAACGCGGACTGCGTCCATTCTCGGTCGGGCAAATGCGGCGATTGTACTGATTGCGCAGAAGAACGCACTGACAAAGTGAGCAATTGGCCATCAAGCCGATGAAACGCTCGTTTGATCGTCCGACAAGGCTCTGGCGCAGCGTTCACAGCTTTGCTCAAAACTGAAACACATACCCGTAGGAGCTGCCGGAGGCTGCGATCTTTTGATCTTGTCGTTAACAGCAAAATCAAAAGATCGCAGCTTCCGGCAGCTCCTACAAGGGGCATGGAATCAGTTGGAGTTGCTCACGTCCAGTTGCCCATCCCAACCACCGCCCAGCGCCGCAATCAGTTGCACGCTGGCGATCAAACGGCTTTGCAGAATATTCAGCACGCTGCGCTCGTTGCTCAGCGCCGTGGCTTGCACCACCACCACATCGATGTAAGCAATCAGCCCGGCCTTGTACTGGTTTTCCGTCAGGCGCAGGGAGTCGCGCGCCGCATCGAGTGCCTCCTGGCGCACCGCCGCTTCGTCTTCGTAGACCTTGAGCTGCACCAGGTAGTTTTCCACCTCGCGGAAACCGTCGAGCACGGTCTGGCGGTACTTGGCCACGGTCTGGTCGTACACCGCCTCGGTGCGGTCGACTTCTGCCGAACGAATGCCACCGTCGAACAGCGGCAACGCCAGTTTCGGCCCCACCGACCAGAAGCGGTTCGGCAGGCTGATCAGGTTCTGCGAGGTACTGCTGCTGTAACCGCCGCTCAGGCTCAGGCTCAGATCCGGGTAATACGCGGCTTTGGCCACGCCGATGTTGGCGTTGGCGGCGATCACCGAGCGCTCGGCCGAAGCAATGTCCGGGCGGCGTTCCAACAGCTGCGACGGCAGGCTCAACGGCACCTGCGGCAGCTTCGGAATGGTCTGCACTTCGGCAATGTTGAAATCCGCCGGCGCTTGACCGGTCAGTACGGCAATTGCATTTTCAAACTGCGCACGCTGCCAGATCAGGTCAACCAGATCGGCCTGGGTGCTTTTCAGTTGCGTCTGCGCCTGTGCTACCGCATCGCGCCCGGAAACGCCCGCGCGGTATTGGTTCTGGGTCATTTTCAGCGAGCGTTCGTAAGCGGCAACCGTCGCTTCAAGCAAGCGTTTCTGCTGGTCGATCACGCGCAGTTGCAGGTAGTTCTGCACCAGCTCTGACTGCTGGCTCAGGCGCATGGCGGCCAGGTCGGCAAAACTGGCCTGGGCACTGGCCTCATCGGCTTCCAGTCCACGGCGCAGCTTGCCCCACACGTCTGCTTCCCAACTGACGCCCAGTTCGGCGTTATAGGTGTCGCGGATACCGCTGGAGGAACTGCTCAAACTCGAACTGCTGCTGCCGGTGCCCTGACTGGAGCGGGTCTTGCCCAAGCTCAAGTCAACGCTGGGATAAAACGCCCCGCGCGCACTGCGCACCAACGCCTGGGCCTGACGGTACTGGGCTTCCGACTGTGCGACGGTCTGGTTGGAATTGTTCAGGCGTTCGATCAAGCCGTTGAGCTGCTGATCGCCATACAACTCCCACCAGGCGCCCCGGGCCAGCGAATCGCTCGGGTTGGCTTGGGTCCAGCCCTCGGCTTCTTTGTACTGAGCGATCTCAGCGGTTTGCGGACGCTGGTAGTCCGGGCCGACAGCGCAGGCACTGAGCATCGCCACGCACAGCGACAGGCTCAGCAGACGCGAGCCTCGAACGGTGGCCAGATTGAAAAGCGAACGGTCAGTCATAGCGGAGTTTCCAGAGCGGCGTCAGTACGCACGCCACGCCATTTGTTGAAACGATGGCGCAGCTTGTCGAGATAGAGGTAAACCACAGGCGTGGTGTAAAGCGTCAGCACCTGGCTGAAAATCAGCCCGCCGATAATGGTCAAACCGAGCGGCTGGCGCATTTCCGCGCCTTCGGCCCGGCTGAGCAGTAGCGGCAAGGCACCGAGAATCGCCGCCAGGGTGGTCATCAGAATCGGCCGCAGACGTTGCAGACAGGCGCTGCGGATCGACTCCAGCGGCGACAGACCTTGATGCCGTTCCAGTTGCAGCGCGAGGTCGATCATCAGAATGGCGTTTTTCTTCACCACACCAATCAGCAGGAACAACCCGAGCAACGAGATCAGGCTGAACTCGCCGCCCAGCGCATAGATCGACAGCAACGCGCCGACACCGGCCGACGGCAGGGTCGACAGGATCGTCAGCGGATGGATGTAGCTTTCATACAGCACGCCCAACACCAGATACACCGCCAACAGCGCCCCCAGAATCATGAACGGCTGGCTCTTCTGCGTCGCGGCAAAAGCGTCGGCGGTACCGGCCATTTTCGCGATGACATCTTCCGGCAGACCCAACTTGGCAATCGCCCGTTCGATGGCGGCACTGCCCTGCTCCACCGTCACGCCTTCGGCCATGTCGAAGGAAATGTCTTCGGAGGCGAACTGGCCTTCGTGGCTGACGCGGTCATCTTCCAGGCTGCTCTCATAATGAGCGATCGTCGATAGCGGCACCCGCGCACCGTCAGCGGTGATCACCTGAACCTGCTTGAGCGTCACCGGGTCCTGGGCGTATTTCGGATTGACCTCCATCACCACCTGATACTGGTTGAGGCTGTCATAGATCGTCGAAATCTGCCGCTGGCTGTAGGCGTTGTTCAACACCGAGGTAACCATGTCCATGTCGATCCCCAGGCGCTTGGCCTGATCGCGGTCGACGATCAACGTCACTTGCTGGGCACCCTTGCCTTCGCGCGCGTCGATCGCGGTCAGCTCAGGCAACGCCCTTAACGCGGCAACCACTTTTGGATACCACTTGCGCAACTCGCCCAGATCGCCACTTTGCAGGATGTAGCTGTACTGCGACGTGGTCTGCTCGCGACCACCGCCAAATTGCAGATCCTGATCGGCCATCAGCATCAATTGCGCGCCGGGCACCTTGGGCATTTCCTTGCGCAGGCGTTCGATGACTTTCTGCGCGTTGAGCTGACGTTCCTTGATCGGCTTCAGACGCACCAGCATAAAAGCGTTGTTGGTGCCGTTGCTGCCGCCGATGAACCCGGCGACACTTTCCACCGCTTCGTCCTTGAGCACGGCGCGGCGGAAGATTTCCATTTTCGGCTGCATCACACTGAACGACAGGCCGTCGTCACCGCGCACGAAACCGATCAACTGGCCGGTGTCCTGCTGCGGCATGAAGGTTTTCGGCACCACCACGTACAGCGCAACGTTGACGCCGACGGTGATCAGCAAACTGAGTAACGTCAGACGACGGTGGCGCAACACCCAGTCGAGGCTGGTGGCGTATTTGCCGACCATCCAGTCGTTGGTGCGGCGACTCCAGCGTTGCAGACGGTTTTCCTGCCCCGGTGTGTGCGGTTTCAGCCAACGGGCGCAAAGCATCGGCGTCAACGTCAGCGAGACCACCAGCGACACCACAATAGCCGCCGCCAAGGTAATGGAAAACTCACGAAACAGGCTCTCGACGATGCCGCCCATGAACAGAATCGACAGGAACACCGCCACCAGCGAGACGTTCATCGACAGCAAGGTGAAACCGACTTCCTTGGCCCCGAGGTACGCGGCCTGCATCGGTTTGACGCCTTCGTCAATGTGGCGGGAGATGTTCTCCAGCACCACGATGGCGTCGTCCACCACCAGTCCGGTGGCCAGAATCAGCGCCATCAGCGACAGGTTGTTCAGCGAGAAACCATAGAGGTACATCACCGCAAAAGTGCCGACCAGCGACACCGGTACGGCCAATGTCGGAATCAGCGAGGCGCGGAAGTTACCGAGAAACAGGAACACCACCAGAATCACCAGCACCACGGCAATCAGCAAGGTCATCTCGGCTTCGTGCAACGTTGCCTTGATCACCGGCGAGCGGTCCATGGCCAGATCCAGCTTCACGCTGGCCGGCAACACCGCTTGCAGTGCCGGCAGTTGCGCCTTGATCTCGTTGACCGTCTCGATGATGTTGGCGCCGGCCTGGCGGTTGATCACCAGCAGCACCGCCGCGTCATCGTTGAAGAAGCCGCTGTTGTAGCGGTCTTCGACGCCGTCGCTGACCTTGGCCACGTCTTTGAGGCGCAACGCGGCGCCGTCGGCGTAGTGGATGATCAGTGACTCGTAGTCCTTGGCTTTCTCCAACTGATCGTTGGCCTGGATCTGCCACAACCGTTGACCGTCCTCAACCGAACCTTTGGGCCGGCGTACGTTGGCATCGGCGATGGTCTTGCGCACATCGTCGAGCGCTACACCGTACTGGTTCAATGCCTGCGGTTCGAGTTCGATGCGTACCGCCGGCAGCGAACTGCCGCCGATCTGCACTTCACCGACGCCCTGCACCTGCGACAGGCTCTGGGAAAGAATGGTCGAAGCCAAATCGTAGAGCTGGCCTTTTTCCAGCACATCGGAGGTCAGCGACAGCACCATGATCGGCGCTTGCGACGGGTTGACCTTCTTGTAGGTCGGCATGCTGCGCATCCCGCTCGGCAACAGGTTGCGCGAGGCGTTGATAGCCGCCTGCACTTCCCGCGCGGCACCGTTGATATCGCGGTCGAGGTCAAACTGCAGAATGACCCGGGTCGAACCCTGACTGGAGCGGCTGCTCATGGTGTTGACGCCGGCAATCGCGCCGAACGAGCGTTCCAGCGGTGTGGCCACAGTAGACGCCATGACCTCCGGGCTGGCACCGGGCAGGCTGGCCTGCACGACGATCACCGGGAAATCCATTTGCGGCAGCGGCGAAACCGGCAGCAGACCGAAGCTGACGCCGCCGAGCAGCATGATCGCCAGGCTCAGCAGCATCGTCGCGACCGGACGCTTGATGAAAGGACCAGACAAATTCATAGAGGCCAGCTCCAAGTTTCAAGCTGCAAGCTGCAAGCTAGAAACATGCACAGGATCTGCTTTTTTCTTGCAGCTTGTAGCTCGAAGCTTGCAGCTGCTTTCATACCGAGACCTCTTCGGCATCAGCATTGGTCTTGCCAAAGCGTCGCCCGAGGCGGTCGAAATACAGGTAGATCACCGGCGTGGTGAACAGCGTCAGCACCTGACTCACCAGCAGACCACCGACCATCACCAGACCCAGCGGCTGGCGCAGTTCAGCCCCGGAGCCGGTCGCAAGCATCAACGGCACCGCACCAAACAGCGCCGCCAGCGTGGTCATCAGAATTGGCCGGAAGCGCAGCAGCGCCGCCTGATAAATAGCCTCCTGCGGCGCCATGCCTTGGGTGCGTTCAGCATCGAGGGCGAAGTCGATCATCATGATCGCGTTCTTTTTCACAATACCGATCAGCAGGATGATGCCGATGATCGCAATCATGCCCAGATCATTGCCACTGAGCAGCAGCGCCAGCAAGGCGCCGACTGCCGCCGACGGCAAGGTCGACAGAATGGTGATCGGGTGAATGTAGCTCTCGTAGAGCACGCCCAGCACGATGTACATGGTCACCACCGCCGCCAGGATCAGCAGCAAGGTGCTCGACAGCGAGGCCTGGAACGCTTCGGCCGCGCCCTGGAACTGGGTCTGCACGCCGACCGGCATGCCGATGTCCTTTTGTACCTGTTCGATAATGTCGACCGCATGCCCCAACGCCACGCCGGGTGCGAGGTTGAACGACATCATCACTGCCGGGAACTGGCCGATATGGGTGATTGCCAGTTGCGCCTGACGCTCTTCCACATGGGCCAGACTCGACAGGCGTACCTGCGCGTCATCGGTGGTTTTCACGTGAATCTGGTCCAGCGCCTGCGGGCCGATCTTTTCCCCGGCCTGAGCCTGCAGCACCACGCGGTATTGGCTGGCCTGGGTGTAAATGGTCGAGATCTGCCGCTGGCCGAACGCGTCGTACAGCGCATCGGTGATGTTCGCCACCGAGACGCCGAGGCGTGACGCGGCATCGCGGTCGATCACCAGATAGACCTGCAAACCCTTGTCCTGCAGATCACTGGCAACGTCGGTCAGCTCCGGACGCTGGGCCAGCGCTTCGACCAGACGGCCGCTCCACTGGCTGAGCAGTTCGGAATCAGGTGAGGACATGCTGAACTGGTACTGGGTACGGCTGACACGGTCCTCGATGGTCAGGTCCTGCACCGGCTGCATAAACAGGCGGATGCCGACCAGTTTGTCCAGTTGCGGTTGCAGGCGCGCAATCACTTCAGTGGCGCTCAGATCGCGATCGCCATGGGGCTTGAGGTTGATCAGCAAGCGCCCGCTGTTGAGCGTTGCGTTATCGCCGTCGACGCCGATGTAGGACGACAGGCTCTGCACCGCCGGATCTTCAAGAATGATTTTCGCCAATTCCTGTTGGCGTTCACCCATTGCCGCGAAGGAAATCGACTGCGGCGCCTCGGAAATACCCTGAATGACCCCGGTGTCCTGCACCGGGAAGAAGCCCTTCGGCACGACCATATAGAGGAACACGGTCAACGCCAGTGTGCCGATAGCCACCAGCAAGGTCAGTGGCTGGTGCTTGAGCACCCAGCGCAGCATCCGCCCGTACTCGGCAATCATCCAGTCAATCACCGCACCACTGGCGCGGTAAAAACGGCCTTGCTCATGTTCTTCCGGCTCACGCTTGAGCAGACGCGCGCACATCATCGGCGTCAGGGTCAGTGAGACCACCAGAGAAATCAGGATCGCTACCGCCAGGGTGATGGCGAATTCGCGGAACAAGCGCCCGACGACGTCGGCCATGAACAGCAGCGGAATCAGTACCGCAATCAGCGACAGGGTCAGGGAGATCAGGGTGAAGCCGATCTGCTTGGCGCCTTTGAGCGCGGCCTGCATCGGGCTGTCGCCTTCTTCGATGAAGCGCGAAATGTTCTCCAGCATGACGATCGCATCGTCGACCACGAAACCGGTGGCGATGGTCAGGGCCATCAGGGTCAGGTTGTTCACCGAGAACCCGGCCAGATACATCACGCCGAAGGTGCCGATCAGCGACAGCGGCACGGCCACCGACGGAATGATCGTGGCACTGGCGCGACGCAGGAACAGGAAGGTCACCATCACCACCAGGGCGATGGCGATGAGCAATTCGTGTTGTACGTCGGTGACCGAGGCGCGGATGGTCTGCGTGCGGTCAGTCAGCACCGTCACTTCGAGGCCGGCCGGCAGGTTGTCGGTGATGCTCGGCAGCAGCGCCTTGATGCGGTCGACTACCTCGATGACGTTGGCACCCGGCTGACGTTGGATGTTCAGCAGTACCGCCTGATTCAGGTTGGCCCACGCAGCGAGGCGTTCGTTCTCGGCGCCGTCGACGATTTCCGCCACGTCCTTGAGTCGCAACGGCGCACCGTTTTTGTAGGCGAGAATCAGGTTGGCGTAGTCCTCGGGCGAGGTCAGTTGGTCGTTGGCATCGAGCATCGACACCCGCGTCGGGCCGTCGAAGTTACCTTTCGGCTGATTGACGTTGGAGGCGCCGATCAGGGTGCGCACGTCCGACAGGTTGAGGCTGTTGGCCGCCAACGCTTCCGGGTTGACCTTGATGCGCACGGCCTGACGCTGACCACCGGCAATACTGACCATGCCGACGCCGCTGATCTGGGCGATTTTCTGCGCCATGCGCGTATCGACCAGGTCATTGAGCTTGGGCAGCAACATGGTTTTCGAGGTGATCGCCAGGGTCAGCACCGGGGTGTCCGCCGGGTTGACCTTGTTGTACACCGGCGGCGCCGGCAAATCGGTTGGCAGCAGATTGGTCGCGGCGTTGATCGCGGCTTGCACCTGTTGTTCGGCGACGTCCATGTTGATGTCGAGGCTGAAACGCAGGGTCAGCACCGACGCACCGCCGGAACTGGTCGAGGCCATTTGCGTGAGGCCCGGCATCTGCCCGAACTGGCGCTCAAGTGGCGCGGTCACTGCACTGGTCATCACGTCCGGGCTGGCGCCGGGATACAAGGTCATGACGCGGATGGTCGGGTAGTCGACCTGTGGCAAAGCAGAAACCGGCAGCAAGCGGTAAGCGATCAGGCCGGCCAGAACAATGGCCAGCATGCTCAGGGTGGTGGCTACCGGTCGGAGGATGAACAGCCGCGAAATGTTCATGCGCCCTTCTTGGCCTTGTCGGAGACAGCAGCGTCAGTCGGGGTGGCGGCAGATTTGCCTTGCAGGTGTTCGGTCGGGGTGGTTGGCACTTGATTGCTGTCGTTGACCACTTCCACTTCACTGCCTTCTTTCAGGCGGTCAGTGCCTTCCAGTACCACGCGGTCGCCAGCGGCCAGACCTTCAGTGATCACGGTGTTTTCGCCGTCACTGGCGCCAATCTTCAGTTGGCGAATAGTGACTTTCTTGTCGCCATCCAGCGCATAAACGAAGGTGCCGTTGGTGCCGAACTGAATCGCTGCCGACGGTGCCAGTACCACACCTTTCAGCGTGTCAGCGAGCAAGTGCACGTTGACGAACTGGTTGGGGAACAGCGCCTGATCGCGGTTTTCGTAGCGGGCCTTGAACTTCAGGGTACCGGTGGCGACGTCGATCTGGTTGTCAAGGCTTTGCAGCACGCCGGTGGCTTGCAGTTTGGTGTCGCCGCGATCCCACGCTTCGGCTGGCAGCTTGGCGCCACTGCGATAACGGGCGAGCACGGTTTCGAGGCTGTTTTCCGGCAAGGTGAAAGCGACGCTGATCGGTTGCGTCTGGGTGATCACCGCGAGGAACGTGGTGTCGTTGGCGGTGACGAGGTTACCGACGTCCACCTGACGCAGACCGACGCGGCCGGCAATCGGCGCGCGGATCTTGGTGAATTCGAGATTGAGCTTGGCGTCGTTGACCGCTGCCTGATTGGTCTTGACCGTGCCCAGATACTGACCGACCAGCGCTTCGGCGGTGTCCAGTGTCTGTTTGGCGATGCTGTCCTCTTTGTACAGACCGCGATAACGCTCGACGTCAACCTGGGCGTTTTTCAGTTGCGCCTGATTCTGCAGCAAAGTGCCTTCGGCCTGCAGCAAGGCGTTCTGGTACGGACGTGGATCAATCTCGGCCAACAGGTCGCCGGCCTTGACCATCTGGCCTTCTTCGAAATTGATCTTGACCAGCTCGCCACCCACCCGGCTGCGCACATTGATGGTGTTGAGCGCCGTCACCGTACCCAGCGCCTTGTAATACAGCGGGAAGTCACCGGTAACCGCCGGCGCCACGCGCACCGGAATTGGCCCGGCGCCGCCACCGAAGCCCGGCCGCATCATCCCCGAACGCCCGGTGTGCCCGGCCGCAGCCTTGTCTGCGCCCTCCTTGGGGCTCGAGCCGGCAGGCCAGAATTTCCAGCACAGGACAGCGATCACCAACAGGACAAGCAGGCTGATCAGCCAGCGACGGGAGTTACGGGGGGACGATTGCATGGAGTGATTAACCATTGGGCGCGTGGGCTTCTTTTACGGGAGGCTGAACGATAAGCACTGATGGGGAATTAGCAAAGCAGCTTTACCGGCAATTTACTTACACCTTACGTTTCAAGGTGTGAGGCAAAACACTGATACACAAATGAAAACGGCCTGGACAGGGCCAGGCCGTTAACAATTGTAAAAGCTTTGTGGCAGAGCTTACTTCAATACGGCCAGAGCGGCATCGTAGTTAGGCTCTTCAGCGATTTCCTTGACCAGTTCGCTGTGCAGGACGTTGTCGTTTTCGTCCAGAACCACGACGGCGCGAGCGGTCAGGCCTTTCAGTGGACCGTCAGCGATGGCCACGCCGTAGTTCTCGATGAACTCGGCACCGCGCAGGGTCGACAGGTTCTGGACGTTTTCCAGGCCTTCGGCACCGCAGAAACGCGCTTGGGCGAACGGCAAGTCAGCCGAGATGCACAGCACCACGGTGTTTGCCACTTCGTTGGCCTGAGCGTTGAACTTGCGTACCGAAGTGGCGCAGGTCGGGGTGTCGACGCTTGGGAAGATGTTCAGCACTTTGCGCTTGCCGGCAAAGTCTTTCAGGGTGACGTCGGACAGATTGCCGGCAACCAGAGAAAAGGCTGGCGCCTTGGAACCGGCTTGTGGCAACTGGCCGTTGACTTGAACCGGATTGCCTTTAAGGGTGACTTGAGCCATGACTTGAGTCCTTCTGATGTTTTGATTGGAAAGCATGCAAGAGGCCGAAGTTAACCACGAAATTGTCCGACGACCTATGCCCTGTTTGGAAATTGTTGGGTGCCTGCGCGAAAAATTGTATACAAAACCAGCGCAATTCCCATGTAGGAGTGAGCCGGCTCGCGATAGCGGTGTGTCAGCCAACATCTGCGCATATGACCCACCGCC
>NZ_JBSVXS010000134.1:0-13439 GCF_054070155.1 Pseudomonas sp. SDT291_1_S447 | reverse complement strand
GCGTTTCTCTGTAGGAGCTGCCGCAGGCTGCGATCTTTTGACTTGGCTTTTAACCGTCTGGCCCGCAGCTGTTCCCAAATCCCTCAAGGGCTGGAACAATGCGGGCCACTTTGTAGAGCGTTTTCGCGGGGGAGTTGCGGGTGCAGATTCAGGGACATTACGAGCTTCAATTCGAAGCGGTGCGCGAAGCTTTCGCCGCACTGTTCGACGATCCCCAGGAACGCGGCGCAGCCCTGTGCATCAAGGTCGGTGGAGAAACCGTCCTCGACCTCTGGTCCGGTACCGCCGACAAGGACGGCGCCGAAGCCTGGCACAGCGACACCATCGCCAACCTGTTCTCCTGCACCAAAACCTTTACCGCTGTCACCGCGCTGCAACTGGTGGGTGAAGGCAAGCTGCAACTGGATGTTCCGGTCGCCCGCTACTGGCCGGAATTCGCCGCCGCCGGCAAAGAATCCGTGACCCTGCGCCAATTGCTCTGCCACCAGGCCGGGCTGCCGGCGCTGCGCGAATTGCTGGCGCCTGAAGCCCTTTACGACTGGCAAACCATGGTCGATGCCCTTGCGGCCGAAGCACCTTGGTGGACGCCGGGCACTGGCCACGGTTACGCCGCGATCACTTATGGCTGGCTGATCGGCGAGTTACTGCGCCGCGCTGACGGTCGCGGGCCGGGCGAATCCATCGTTGCTCGTGTCGCTAAACCTTTGGGTCTGGATTTTCACGTCGGTCTGGCTGACGAAGAATTCCACCGCGTGGCGCATATCGCTCGCGGCAAGGGCAATGCTGGCGATGCCGCCGCGCAACGTCTGCTGCAGGTGACCATGCGTGAGCCCACCGCGATGACCACTCGCGCTTTTACCAACCCACCTTCAGTGCTCACCAGCACCAATAAACCGGAGTGGCGACGGATGCAGCAACCGGCGGCCAATGGCCACGGGAATGCGCGCAGTCTGGCCGGTTTCTACGCGGGCCTGCTCGACGGCAGTCTGCTCGAAAGCGACATGCTCGAGGAGCTGACCCGCGAGCACAGCCTCGGCGAAGACAAGACTTTGCTGACCCAAACTCGTTTTGGGCTGGGTTGCATGCTCGATCAACCGGACGTGCCCAACGCCACTTATGGCCTCGGCCCCAAGGCGTTTGGTCATCCCGGCGCAGGCGGTTCCATCGGTTTTGCTGATCCTGAGCATGATGTCGCCTTCGGTTTCGTGACAAATACCCTTGGGCCGTATGTCTTGATGGATCCGCGCGCGCAGAAGCTCGCGCGGGTGCTTGCCACTTGTCTGTAAAGCGTCAATAGAAGTTCCAGGGCCGGAACCTCGGCGTGATTTTCGATTCAAAACGGCTGTTTATCCGGGCGAAAGTGCTCTGATTTTTCATTACTTCATTTTGTGGATTTTCAATGTCATCTAAAAAGACTCTCGCCCTGGCCCTGTGTGTAGCGATCACCGGTTGTGCACAGACCCCGAAAAACGATGCGGACGGCGGTAGTTGGTGGCCGTTCGGCTCTTCCGACAAAGTCGCAGCCAAGGAGCCAGCACCGGCTCCAGCCCCTCTGAAACCTGCGGCCACTGCACCCGTGGCCAAGACTGAAAGCAGCAACCCGTGGTACTGGCCGTTCGGTTCCGATGATGAAGCGGTCAAAGCGGACATGAAGGCTGAAGTCGCCCCGGAAGCGAAAAAACCGGCAACCGTGGCCAAAGCTGAAGCCGATGCGGGTGGCAAATGGTGGTGGCCGTTTGGCGGCAAGGATCAGCCAACCACCAAAGCCGTGCCGATGCCGGATCCGAAAGTCACCCAGGCTTGGCTCGACGACTATGAGCCGCGTCTGCGTGAAGCGGTCAAGGACAGCAATCTGCAACTCGAACGCCGTGAAAACGTGCTGGTCGTGACGGCACCGGTCGAAGGTTCGTTTAACCCTGATCGTCCAGCCATGCTGCTGCCGGTCACCCTCGGCCCGTTCACCCGAGTGGCGAAAATCCTTGAAGCCGACCCGAAAACTGCCGTGCTGGTTCTTGGCCACAGCGATTCCAGTGGTGCCGCGCCTGCCAACATCAAACTGAGCCAGGAACGTGCCCAGTCCATTGCGGCGATCTTCCGTCTCAGCGGTCTGCAGCGTGATCGCCTGATGCTGCGCGGCATGGGTTCCGAAGCGCCGCGTGCGGCCAACGACAGTGTTGAAGGGCGTGCCCTGAACCGTCGTGTCGAACTGCTGGTGACCCCGCAGAACACCATGGTTGCGCTGCTGAGCAAGTACAACATGCCCGCGCCGAAGCCGGTGACCATGGTTGCTGCGCAGGACGCCAAGCCAGTCGCCAAACCGGTGACCCCGGCGCCAGCGGCGAAAAAAGCGGCTGTCCCGGCAACCAAAAAGGCTCCGGCCAAGAAAGCCGCTGCCAAGGCTCCAGCGAAAAAAGCTCCAGCCAAGGCCCCAGCGAAGAAAACTGCACCAGCCAAAGCCGCCGCGACCGACAAGAAAGTCGCCGCGACCGATGCCACCAAGAAGTGATCCGCTAACGAAAAGGAATGCGCCATGACCCAGGCTCTGGCAGATATGCGTCGTGATTACACCCGGGATGGTCTGACCGAGGCGCAAGCGCCGGCCGAGCCGTTTGCGTTGTTCCACCAGTGGTTCGCCGACGCGGTGAAAACCGAACAGGCACCGGTGGAAGCCAACGCCATGACCCTGGCCACGGTCGACCAGGATGGGCGACCGCATTGCCGCATTCTGCTGCTCAAGGGCCTGGACGAGCAGGGCTTCACCTTCTTCACCAACTACGACAGCGCCAAGGGCCAGCAGCTGGCGGCCAATCCGTTTGCCGCCATGACCTTCTTCTGGCCGACCCTGGAACGTCAGGTGCGCATCGAAGGGCGGGTGGTCAAGGTCACGCCCGCGGAGTCGGATGCGTATTATCAGGTGCGGCCACTGGGCAGCCGCCTCGGTGCCTGGGCATCACCGCAGAGCCGGGTGATCAACGGGCGCGGTGAGCTGGAAGATTTGCTCAAGGCCACCGAGCAGCGTTTCTCCGATACTCAGCCCGACTGCCCGGAACACTGGGGCGGTTACCGCTTGCTGCCTGAGCGCATCGAATTCTGGCAGGGCCGTCCGAGCCGTCTGCACGATCGCCTCAACTACCGTGTGCAGGGCGCCGACTGGATTCTTGAACGTCTGGCACCCTGAGCAGTCTACCGAGCGGGATAGCCTGCCGCAGCGGCCTCCAGCCACTTCGGCAGATCCCGGCGCTTGATCTTCTGCGCCTGAGCGTTCGCCAACTGTTCGAGCATGAAGGCGCGTTTGCCTTCATCCTTGCCCGCCAGCGACAACGCCAGATCGCGATCCATCCAGCGCTTGATCCGCACGTACAACCACCAATGGAAGTACAAACCGGCGGCAGTGGTGACGACGATGATGAAGTAATCCATGAAAATCCTTGGTCTCCGTGGCGCAGATTTGGCAATTTGGCGCTACTGTAGGGGCTACATCAGGGAGACAGTGTGCAGGTGTCTGTACCGCGCCTGAATGAAAGCCAATTTATCCGGGCGGTGTCGTGACAGGCGTCAAGCCACGGAGTTTAATGACTATATGTTTTTTTGGAGTTGATGCTATGCGTAAGTCTGTTCTGCTGGTTGCTTCCTTTTCCACGATGGCGATGTTGCTTACCGGCTGCCAATCGAGCCTGACCGGTGACTCCTACTCCCGTGACGAAGCGCGTCGCGTGCAGACGATTCGCATGGGCACCATCGAATCCCTGCGCCCGGTGAAAATCGAAGGCACCAAAACCCCGATCGGCGGCCTCGCTGGTGCAGCGGTCGGCGGCGTCGGCGGCAGCGCCATCGGCGGCGGCAAGGGCAGCATCGTTGCCGCGGTTATCGGTGCGGTGGCGGGCGGTCTGATCGGTTCGGCAACCGAAGAAGGTCTGACCCGTACTCAAGGTGTGGAAATCACCGTGCGTGAAGACGACGGCAGCATGCGTGCCTATGTGCAGCAGGTTCAGGAGAATGAAGTGTTCCGCGTTGGCGAACGCGTGCGTATCTCCACCGTTGGCGGAACCAGCCGCGTTTCGCACTAAGCGGAATTCAGGGTAAAGAAAACCCCGATCAGGTGACTGGTCGGGGTTTTTCTTTATCGTGTTTCAACGTCCATTACACGTCAGTTGGAAGGTGTACTTCGGATCGAAGACATTCTTCCCGATCAGCTTCTCCAATGAGGCAAGCTGATCATTTGAGAGGTCGTAACCCTCCCAGCCCTGCTGCTTGGAAGACCAGTTCATGATGGCTGCCAGATTCTCGTCACATCCTGGAGGTAATTCCTCTTCAAAAACGAGAAACTCTGTTTTCCTATCGAATGCTTCAATCCTATAGATCATAAGAGACCGTCACCAGACATCGCTGTAGTCAAAAGAGATCTGATAATCGTAAGTTTTGAAGACGATGCTATGTTGAAAATACGGTTGAATGACTGGAATCCATTCTTCGAGAACATTGAAACCGCCATTGTTTATGTTGTTTTCCACCGGTATTCCCAAGGCATTCAAAACGGTTTCATCATCGCCTAAATCCTTGGAATACTCTTCGCCTTCGCATAGATCAGTTTGCTTGTCGTACCACTCCAGCCTCAGTTTTAATCCCATCATCAACCTCACAAGTATTTTTTCTGATGCTTCTTTCATCTTTCGGGTCCTCGCGTCGCTCTCCTGTAAAAGGGTCAAACGCGCCTAGGTGAGTTCCGTCACTTGCTCGGTAAATCCCCAACTCTCCGTGCATCGAGTCCTACTCGTAAGTTCTTCTGCCTTTTGCATACTTCCAGCGATCCCGATGCCCTCCGTTGTATGGCGGTTTCTTTTTTGCTCTTCTCAGATCAGGAAAGGCTGGGATGGCAGCATGCTTGCCTATGTGCAGCAGGTTCAGGAAAATAAAGTGTTCCGCGTCGGCGAGCACGTGCGCTTTCCCGCCGTTGGCGGAACCAGCCGAATTTCCCACTAAGCGGGAACGAGCGATAAAAGATAACCCCAATCAAGTTACTGGTCGGGGTTGTCTTTTTTACTTCAAGTCAGTAATCAGCACATGTGCCCATAAAAAATTCTAACCCCTTCGGGAAGTTAACGTTTAAAAGGGTTTCCAGCGCAGCTACTTGATCTGCGCTCAATAACAACTCCCCAGGTTCCAGTTCGCTGAGGGGCTTCGACTCGATGAGATGAGCGACTTTTTCATTTAACTCGCTTCCGGTGATATCCAACTCGAACTGCAAAGAGTTATCTTGAACGTCATCAGGATAAAAACCGGTTATCGAAAGGTAGCGCATGTATCAATCCTTAATTTCTGGAGGTTTTTCTGTCCGGTACTGCAGGCCCGGTTTGTTCACCCGTCAGGTGATTGAATTCGCCAAAATGAGTTGTTCCCAATTTGTCGTATTTTTCCACAGCGTTACTTTTGTAATCCCATTCATAGATTCGACCTTTGCGATCTACCCACCGTGCTCGCTGCTTTCCGCCACCTTTGACCGATGATTTCGACTTTACTCTAACTGCGTCAGGGAAGGCCGGTAGTGTCTTTGGGTGGCCGTAGTAAACATGGTCGCGAGCCCGGCTTAAAACGATGTAAACCGGCCGAATCCCAGAATGCGACGGAAAAACCAAAATGAAATCCCGGTACTCCGGCGGATAAACCGGATTCACCAGAATCCCGTCCGCCGCTTTCGTCGGCGGATAAACCCAGATGTGCGGTGCCTGCGGTGCAGCCTCCAGCGCGGGAATACCGAGGATGTCCGAGCCATCTACAGCAGGCGTCCAGATCAGTTCTACACCTTCGCCCAAGTCAGCAATGAACTGGCTTCCACGCAACTTGAACTGCACGACATCAACCATTTCCCAATCACGATTCTTGCCGGTGTAGAAGCCGTAGCCCTTCAGGCTGCCGTCGGCCTGCTGTTCGACCCTCAGCCGAACACGCGTTCGCGCCTGTTCAAGTCCACGCAGTTGTTCGTCGGTATAGAGCGCGCTGTCACCAAGGCTCGATGGCATGAACAGCGCAACCAAACCAACTAAAGGCGCAACAGCCGCACTAGATACAGCAGCGGGCAGTGCTTCAAACATCGACCCCGCCAGAGCCAGACTGCCAAATCCAGCCGGAATAGCGGTTGCACCGATTTTCTTGAGAGGAACTGCGCCGCTTTCATCGGCTTCACGCGCGCCCAGCAGGATCAGGTCGCCGTAGTCCTTCAGGCTGTCCGTCGGCACCATCCCCGAAGGACTGGCGTAATCGATAATCGCATCCGGCAATTTGCAGGACTTGGCGAATACGCAGCCGGCACGAACGGGCTCTGTCTTTTTAACCGCCACCTCACGGCTGCGCTCGAAAGCCTCCTGCTGCGCCAGCATGGCGTCGTAAGCGTTTTGTCTGGCCTCGCGCTCGGCCAGTTCAGTGGCCGTCATGTAGCGGTAGGTGACGTGATGCCCGTCGCCTTGCGGTGGGTTTTGAACCCGGGGAATGTCCTTGTTGCCAGCCACTGATCGTCCTTTCGCTCATCCATCGACAGCCCTTCGCAAAGGGCTGCGCAACGTTAACGAAGCAGGAAAATGGTGGCTGTAGGACGCGTCGCTAAAGACGTGGGGATTTGTCGCTGTGGTATCAGAAGGGCGAGGGGAAAGTCCCCTCGCCGCAGGTTTTCTATGCGTTGGGCAATGCTGTATTCCGGCGACTCGCCGCCGCCGTCACCGCATAACCAATCAGCGCTGCCAGAATCGACCCGGTCAAAATCCCCATCCGGTCCATGCCAGCGTAATCACTCACACCCGGTTCAAACGCCAGCGAGCCGACAAACAGGCTCATAGTGAAGCCGATCCCGCACAGGATTGCCACGCCCAGCACCTGACCCCAGTTGGCGCCTTGGGGCAGGGCGGCGATGCCGGTTTTCACCGCGAGCCAGGTCAGGCCGAACACGCCGACGGTCTTGCCCAGCAATAGGCCGACGGCGATGCCCATCGGTACATGGTGAGTGAAGCTTTCCATGGTGACACCGCTCAGCGACAGACCGGCGTTGGCGAAGGCGAACAGCGGCAGAATGCCGTAGGCCACCCACGGGTGCAGCGCATGTTCGAGGGTCAGCAGTGGCGACGGCTCGGCGTTTTTCGTGCGCAATGGAATGCAGAAGGCCAGGGTTACGCCCGCCAGCGTGGCGTGGACACCGCTCTTGAGGACGCAGACCCAGAGGATCAAACCGATGATCATGTACGGCCCGAGTTTGACCACGCCCAAGCGATTCATCGCCACCAGCGCCGCGATGCACGCTGCCGCCAGACCCAGCGACAGGGTCGACAGTTCGCCGGAGTAGAAGATCGCAATGATCACGATGGCGCCGAGGTCATCGATGATTGCCAGGGTCATCAGGAACAGCTTCAGCGATACCGGCACGCGCTTGCCGAGCAGGGCCAGCACACCGAGGGCGAAGGCGATGTCGGTGGCGGTCGGGATCGCCCAGCCGTCGAGGGCTGCCGGATTGTCGCGGTTGAGGAACCAGTAAATCAGCGCTGGCACCAGCATGCCGCCGATAGCGGCTGCACCGGGCAGGACGATCTGTGACGGCTTGGACAACTGGCCGTCGAGGACTTCGCGCTTAACTTCCAGGCCGATAAGCAGGAAGAACATCGCCATCAGACCGTCGTTGATCCACAGCAGCAGGGGTTTAGCGATTTTCAACGCACCGATCTGCGCCACCACCGGGGTGTCGAGCAGGCCGGTATACAGCCACGACAGTGGCGAGTTGTTGATAATCAGGGCCAGGATGGCTGCGGCGATCAATAACAGACCGCTGGCAGCTTCCAACTGAAAGAAACGCGTGAAAGTGCTACGCAGAGGCAAGGTCGCTCTCCATCGAATCGTCAAAAAAGGTGGGACACCCTAACCCGTACTGTTAGTTGTTAAAACAAAAGTTATATTCTTTTTTGTTATATGGCGTTACAAGGTGTCTGGCTCAAGCCACGCTGAGCCTAGCAGTTGCCTGACATATTGAGACTCAGCTGTATCTGTGCGCGCTATAGGATTTTTCCTAAGCTGATGAGTGAGCCTTTTGTACACATTCATCTCCTGCCCGATTCAACGAGAACCATCACCATGAGCGACAACCGACAGTGGGCCCGCGAAGCGATCCGCATCATCGAAGCGGATTTTCAGCGCAGCGCCGACACCCACCTGATCCCTTTGCCGCTGCCGGGTTTTGCGGGCATCGAGTTGTACTTCAAGGATGAGTCCAGCCACCCGACTGGCAGTCTCAAACATCGCTTGGCCCGTTCGTTGTTTCTCTATGCGCTGTGTAACGGCTGGCTCAAGCCCGGCGCGCCGGTGATCGAGGCGTCCAGCGGTTCGACGGCGATTTCCGAAGCGTATTTCGCGCGGATGCTCGGCTTGCCGTTTATTGCGGTAATGCCGGCGACCACGTCCAAAGAGAAGATTGCCCAGATCGCTTTCTACGGTGGCCAGAGCCATCTAGTGAAAGATCCTACGCAGATCTACGCCGAATCCGAGCGCCTGGCCCGCGAACATGGCGGCCACTTTATCGACCAGTTCACCTACGCCGAGCGCGCGACCGACTGGCGGGCTAACAACAACATTGCCGAATCGATCTTCCAGCAGATGCGCTATGAGAAACACCCGGAACCGAGCTGGCTGATTTCCAGCCCCGGCACTGGCGGCACCACCGCGACGCTCGGCCGTTACGTGCGCTATCGCCAGCACTGCACCCGCGTGTTGTGCGCCGATGCCGAGCGTTCGGTGTTCTTCGACTACTACCAGACCGGCGATGCGAGTTTGCGTCTGGATTGCGGTTCGCGCATTGAAGGCATTGGCCGGCCGCGGGTGGAAGCGTCGTTTCTGCCGAAGGTGATCGATGCGATGGTCAAGGTTCCGGACGCCTTGTCACTGGCGGCGATGCATTATCTGGCGCAGCGTCTGGGGCGGAATGTCGGCGGGTCGAGCGGGACCAATCTGATCGGCGCCTTGATGGCGGCGCAGCAGATGAAAGCGGCGGGGGAGTCGGGGTCGATCGTGGCGATTCTGTGCGATGGCGGCGAGCGGTATGCCGACACTTATTACGATCAGGATTGGTTGCAGGCGCAGGGGTATGAGTTGAGCGGGTTGATTGAGGCGGTGGCGGCGAGTGCCGAGCGCGGTGAGCCGCTGCCGACCTCAGTCCTGCGCGCCAATATCTGACACACCGAAATCAACTGTAGGAGTGAGCCTGCTCGCGATGGCGTAATAACATTCAACATTGATGTTGAATGGACTACCGCTATCGCGAGCAGGCTCACTCCTACAGGGTTTTGTGTCAGTCAGTCAGTCAGTCAGTCAGTCAGGCCGAGTATGTCGCGCGCCACGGCTTCTGCAATGCGAATCCCGTCAACACCCGCCGACAGAATCCCGCCCGCATAACCCGCGCCTTCACCGGCCGGGAACAAGCCTTTCACGTTCATGCTCTGCAGCGTCTCGTTACGGGTAATGCGCAACGGCGACGAAGTGCGCGTCTCGATGCCAGTCAACACCGCATCATGCAGCGAATACCCGCGAATCTGCTTCTCGAACGCCGGCAAGGCTTCACGGATCGCCTCAATGGCAAAATCCGGTAATGCCAAGGCCAGATCACCCAACGCCACACCCGGTTTGTACGACGGCTCGACTTCGCCCAGCTCGGTTGAAGGAATGTCGTTGATGAAGTCGCCAACCAACTGCGCCGGGGCTTTGTAGTCGCTGCCGCCAAGAATGAACGCGTGGGATTCCAGACGTTCCTGCAACTCGATGCCAGCGAGCGGGCCACCCGGATAATCGACTTCCGGGGTGATGCCGACAACAATGCCGGAGTTGGCGTTGCGCTCGTTACGCGAGTACTGGCTCATGCCGTTGGTCACCACGCGGTTCGGCTCGGAAGTCGCCGCGACCACGGTGCCGCCCGGGCACATGCAGAAGCTGTAGACCGAGCGGCCGTTCTTGGCGTGGTGCACCAGTTTGTAGTCGGCGGCACCGAGTTTCGGGTGGCCGGCGTATTTGCCCAGACGCGCGCGGTCGATCAGCGATTGCGGGTGTTCGATGCGGAAACCCACCGAGAACGGCTTGGCTTCCATGAACACGCCACGGCTGTGGAGCATGCGGAAAGTGTCGCGGGCGCTGTGGCCGAGGGCCAGAACCACGTGTTTCGAATGCAGGGTTTCGCCGCTGGCCAGTTGCACGCCGAGCAGTTGGCCGTCTTCGATCAGCACGTCGGTGACGCGTTCCTGGAAGCGCACTTCGCCGCCCAGTTCGCGGATCTGCTCGCGCATGTTTTCAACCATGCCGGTCAGACGGAACGTACCAATGTGCGGCTTGCTGACGTAGAGGATTTCTTCCGGCGCGCCGGCCTTGACGAATTCGTGCAGGACTTTGCGGCCAAGGAACTTCGGATCCTTGATCTGGCTGTACAGCTTGCCGTCAGAGAACGTGCCCGCGCCGCCTTCGCCGAACTGCACGTTGGACTCGGGGTTGAGCACGCTTTTACGCCACAGGCCCCAAGTGTCCTTGGTGCGCTGGCGGACTTCGGTGCCGCGTTCGAGGACGATCGGCTTGAAGCCCATTTGCGCCAGCAGCAGGCCGGCGAAGATGCCGCACGGGCCGAAACCGACGACGATCGGGCGCTGGCTCAGGTCGCTTGGCGCTTCGCCGACGAATTTGTAGCGGACATCCGGCGCCACGTTGACGTTACGGTCGTCGGCGAACTTGCCCAACACCTTGGCCTCGTCGCGTACTTCGAGGTCGATGGTGTAGATGAAGCACAGTTCGGAGGACTTTTTGCGCGCATCGTAGCTGCGCTTGAACAAGGTGAAATCGAGCAGATCATCGCTGGCGATGCCCAGGCGCTGCACGATGGCAGGGCGCAGGTCTTCTTCGGGATGGTCGATTGGCAGCTTGAGTTCAGTGATTCGTAACATGGCGAGGATCCGGGTTCGCGGGGCGCACAACTGCGCCAGGGCGTTTGAAGGCCGCGATTATAAGCCGCAAAGGCCGGATCCGGTGAGGCTAAAACGCTCAGTCGTTGCGCGATCCGCCGAAATACCCGCAGCCGCGTTGCACCTGGCCGTCGATGCGCAACTCGGCGCTCATGTGCTGCACGCTGCCGGTGCTGCTGTCGACGCAGCGTTGCGGCGCGACCCACAATTCGATGCGCTGATTGTTGGCTTCACTGCTCAGATTGAAGCGGCCATCGCCCAATTGATCTTCAATATACGGCACGGCAAGTGGCGGCTGACCTTCGCGGTCGATGACCATGCCTTTGCCGCTGACCTTTACATTCCACTCCGGGCCATGGCCGGCGGCACGCAGGATCAGCAGTTTGAAGTTGGGATCATCGCAGGCAGTGCCGGAGCGTTCGACGCGGTACAACTGAGTCAGGTCGAGTCGATCGCCGGCCACCTTGCCGCGCACATCGGCGAACAGCTTGCCCTGTTCATCGGCGAGGGTGGCAGCCTCTTGCAGGATGCTGGTGCCGCCGATGTCATTGACCACCAGTTGGCGCTGCTCCTGGCACGGCTGAAACACCAGTTTGCCGTCACCGGCGGTCAGTTGCCCCTGCATCCGTGTCTGCCCGACGTGCGAGGCACTTTCTCGCTGGCCATCGAGCAACTGGCAAGCGGCAAACAACGGCAGCAGGGCAACAACGACCAACGAACGGGCAACACGCATTTTCGGCTCTCCAGACAAGTGCTGCCACGTTACGCAGCCTGATCGTTCATCACAAGGGTTTAGCCCACGTGAAACGTCTGACCTGTCTGCAGGCCTTCGACACTTTTCGCGTAGGCCAATGCCACATCCGCCGCAGGAACCGGCTTGTAGCCACGGAAATACGGGGCGTAGCTGCCCATGGCTTCGAGCAGCACGGTCGGGCTGATCGAGTTCACTCGCAGACCGCGTGGCAGTTCGATGGCGGCGGCGCGGACGAAGCTGTCGAGGGCGCCGTTGACCAGCGCTGCCGAGGCGCCGCTGCGGATTGGATCGTGGCTGAGCACGCCGGTGGTGAAGGTGAATGAAGCGCCGTCGTTGGCGAATTCGCGGCCGATCAGCAGCAGATTGACCTGACCCATCAGCTTGTCTTTGAGGCCGAGGGCGAAGCTGTCTTCCGTCATCTCGCCCAGCGGTGCGAAGGTCACGTTGCCGGCAGCGCAGACCAGTGCATCGAACTTGCCGGTCTTTTCGAACAGTTTACGGATTGACGCGCTGTCGCTGATATCCACCTGCAAATCACCGCTGCTACGGCCGATACGGATGACTTCGTGGCGTTGCGAGAGTTCTTTGTCCACCGCCGAACCAATAGTGCCGCCAGCGCCTATCAACAGAATCTTCATCGAGCTGTACCTCAAGTGAGTGAACGAGGTTTCAGTCTAGAGTGGTTTTTTCTGCGGATAAGCGCGCTAATAGGCAACCTTTGGTTTTCAATTGGAAACAATCCATGAGCGAGATGGATGATCTGGCGGCGTTCGCGGTGTTGATTGAAGCGGGCAGTTTCACCTTGGCAGCGCAGCAATTGGGCTGCAGCAAGGGCCAGCTGTCGAAACGCATCAGCCAGCTCGAATCGCAGTTTTCTGTGGTGTTGTTGCAACGCACCACCCGGCGCTTGAGCCTGACCGCCGCCGGAGCAGCATTGTTGCCGCAGGCCCAGGCGCTGGTCGTCCAGGTGGAAAGGGCGCGTCAGGCCTTGGCGCGATTGAAGGACGATATGGCCGGTCCGGTGCGCATGACGGTGCCGGTGTCGCTGGGCGAAACCTTCTTCGAGGGTTTGTTGCTGGAGTTCTCGCATCAATACCCTGAGGTGCAGATTGAGCTGGAGCTGAACAACAGTTACCGCGATCTGTCACGGGACGGCTTTGATCTGGGGATCCGCAGTGAGGTGGCCAATGACGAACGACTAGTGGCCAAGCCGTTGTTGGCCTGGCAGGAAATGACCTGCGCCAGCCCGGCGTATCTCGAGCGTTTCGGTGAACCGCTGACGCCACAGGCTCTGGCCGAACATCGCTGCTTGCTCAACAGCCACTACAGCGGGCGTGAGGAATGGCTGTATCACCAGCAGCATGAATTGTTACGAGTGCGAGTATCAGGACCGTTTGCCAGCAACCATTACAACTTGCTGAAGAAAGCTGCACTCAGTGGCGCCGGGATTGCGAGGTTGCCTTCCTACTTGCTGCAGGCGGAATTGGCTGACGGCAGATTGCGCTGGCTCCTGCGCGACTTTCAGACCCGGCGCATGCCGATGTATCTGGTGCATCCGTATCAGGGCGGACTGCCGAAACGCACGCAGGTGCTGGCGGATTACTTGATCGGCTGGTTCAAGCGCAGTGGCGAAGCGCTGGATCGCCTCCAGCGCTGAACCGTTCCCTTGTAGGAGTGAGCCTGCTCGCGATAGCGGAGTGTCAGTCGCGGATGAGTTACCG